>NZ_JBFBAM010000019.1:0-133519 GCF_040682195.1 Kutzneria sp. NPDC051319
GGGAAGGACGCCTTACCCGCGTTCAACGAGGGTAAGGCGTCCTTCCCTGCATCAAGGTTAGTCGGGCAGGGACTGCTTGCTCTGGCTGTCGATGAGCAGCTGGCCGTCCTGCACCACCAGCGTGAAGACGTCGGCTTCCTTGGTGGTGTTGCCGGCCTTGTCCTTGTACGTGACCACCGCGCTGACCTTGTCCTTGCCGGCCGCGGTCACCTTCGTGGCCTTGACCTCGTCGACGCCGGCCCAGAACTGGCGGTAACCGTCGGCCCCGCCGGAGGCCTGCTGCATGTTCGGCGTCAGGTGCTGGAACGCCTCGGCCGAGTTGTCCGGCAGCAGCTGGTAGTAGCCCTGGACGGCGTGCACCAGATCCGTGGGCGACGGGCCGTCCGGGGTGGTCGTGGTGTCTGTCGTCGTGGTGGTGGTGGTGGTGGTGGTCGTCTTTTTCGTCGACGTCGGCGCCGTGGAGACCTCGGTCGTCTGGTTGTCCGTGGTCAGCGAGGGCTGCGCGGGCGGGTTCTGCCCGTTGGTGTCGGCCCGGCTGTTGCCGCCGCCGGAGAGGGCGTTGGCCACGAGGATGCCGACGACAGCCGCCGCCACGACGGCCAGCGCGGCCAGCAGCACGGGGCGCTTGCTGGTCTTGCGCGGCGTGGGCGGCATGGACTGCTCACCCGGTCTGAGACCGGGCGGCCGCGTGTTCGGGCCGGAGCCGTTCATCCCGGCGCCCATGGGGCCGCCGCCGACACGGGTCGGCTGCCGGTCGAACGGGCGGGCGTCGAGGCGGGTCGGGCCGGGGCCCATCGGACCGGCGCCCATCGGCGCGGCGACGGTCGGCGGCGCGATCTGCCGGGTGGTGCCGGGCGCGGGCGGCGGGTTGACCCGCCACGTCGGCGCGCCCGGGGAGGCCAGCAGCGCCTGCGGCACCGGGCGGCCTGCCGCGACCGCTGACAGGCCCTCGTGGGCCTGCCGCATGGTCGGGCGCTCCTTGGGGTCGGCGGCCAGCAGGCGCATCAGCAGCGCGTGCAGGGGGCCGGCCTGCCGGGGCGGGTTGACCACGCCGGCCGCCACGAGGTGCAGCAGGGCCAGCGTGTTCTCGTTCAGGCCGAACGGCGGCTCGCCCTCGACGGCGGCGTACACCGTGGAGCCGAGCGAGAAGACGTCCGAGGGCGGCCCGGGGTCGTAGCCCTTGGCCACCTCGGGCGCGAGGTAGGCGGGGGTGCCGGCCAACATGCCGGTGGCCGTCACCGTCACGTCGCCGGTGGCCCGGGAGATGCCGAAGTCGGTGATCTTCACGACCCCGTCGTTGCCGATCAGGATGTTGCCGGGCTTGATGTCCCGGTGCACGATGCCGGCGGCGTGCGCGGCGTCCAGCGCCATCGCGGCCTGGGCCAGCACGCGGGCGGTCTCCTGGGGCGGCATGGTGCCCCGCTCGGCCAGGACGGCCGACAGGCTCCTGGACGGCAGGTACTCCATGATCAGCCAGGGATTGCCGTCTTCCTCGGCCACGTCGTACACGGCGATCGCGTGCGGGTGCTGCAGGCGGGCGGCGATCCGGCCCTCGCGCATCGCGCGCTGCTTGGCCTCGTGCGACTCCGCCGCGCTCATGCTGCTGTTGAGCAGCAGCTGCTTGACCGCGACCGTGCGCTGGAGCCGCTCGTCGCGGGCGGTCCACACCACGCCCATCGCGCCGCTGCCGATCCGGTTGGTCAGCCGGTACCGGCCAGCGACCAGACGACCGTCGTCAGTCACGGGTGCAGTCTCTCCTCGGTGCGCTGGTCGCGGCTGGCGTGCGCGGCCCGCCGTCCATCCGGCAGGACAGGTACCCAGGTTAGGGGGTGACCCTGTCAGTCCCCGGTCAATGCGACCGTGCGCTGTGACACGCCACTCAACTCGTCGGCCAGTATTCCACGGCTTCCGCGACGGTCACCCATGTGGAGGAACACCCGCTGGTCAGCCGCCGAGAAGGCCCGTGATCGGGTTGAGCAGGCCGCCGATGAGACCGGAGTCCGACGTCTGGGTGGGCGGGGCGCTGCTGTTCGGCTGCGACGACGAGGGCGACGGGTTGTTCGGCGTCTGCGAGGGCGGCGGCGGGTTCGTCGTCGGCGGGTCGCTCGGCGGGGTGTTCGACGGGCTGCTCGGCGGCGGGGTGCTCGTGGTCGTCGGCGTGGCCGAGGAGGACGAGGTGGCGCCGCCGTGCTGCTGCGCCTGCTGGCTGGCCGTCACGTACGGGGCGACACGCGGCGGCTTGGCCTGCTTGTCGGTCGTCGCGGACTTGCCGGCGGTGCTGTTGTCCGGGGTCACCTGCTCGGTGCCGCGGGGCGCCAGCGGGGCGTCGAGGGCCTGGCCGCGCGGGCCGCCGCCGTCGACGACGGTCAGCGGCACGCCGCTGCCGGAGGCGGTGTTCTGGTTGGTGTCCGCCTGCTGCACGTGGACGATGCTCGCGGCCACGGCGCCGCACAGGGCGGCCACACCGGCTGCCGCGGCGGCGATCTTCGGGGCCTGCTTGCGGCGCTGCTCACGGGGCAGCTTGCCCTCGCGGCGCAGCAGCTCGCGGATGTAGATCTCACGGCTGGGCGTGTCGTCGCAGGACGCCGACACGGTGGGCGCCTGGACCGTGGGGGCCTCCGCCGCGATCGCCTCGGCGGCCGCGCGCTCGGCGTCCATGGCCTCGACGTCGATCGGGGCGAGCAGCGTCTGCTCCTCCGGGGCGTGCGGGTTGTCCAGCACCGGCATCGGGAACTGGTCGGTGTCCGCGCTCACCGCCACGAACGGCCGCTCGTCCTCGGCGCGCTCCTCGACGTACTCGTACGCCTCGGAATAACCGGTGGAGGGATACGGCTCGTCCAGGTAATAGTCGTCCTGCACGGCCGGGATGACGTCCGTGGTCTCGCAGGGGGAGGGCTCCTCCCAGACCTGCCGGGTCGGGAACTGCTCGCCTCGATGGCGAGCGAGGAGCTCGGAAACGGGGATCTGCCGGGTGGCGGTGGTCGTGCCCACCCGTGTTGAGTCCTCGTACACCGTCGCGTCACCTCTCCGTCGGATCACTGACCGTGGTTTTGATACCGGATCAGAGGAGAGGCGTCACCAGTTTGGGTTAGAAGGTGCGCAGATTTGAGCTACTTAGTGCAGCCTTGATCCGCCGAATGGCCCAACGGTATGCGGGCGGTTGCCGTTTCGACGCTCACCTGTGACCTCAGGGCTGAAACGCCGGCACAGCCGCCGGACGCACGTGCACCTGTTGTCCCAGCGGCCTGGTTCAGTCGGCCGTTCGCCCTGGCCGCCATCCGCAGCAACGGCGTCTTCCGGACGGCGTCGCGAGCCCTTCGTACGGCTCGACCGGAGCGAAGTGGTCACCGCTGTCGTCGGTCAGCCCTGCTGGGCCGACAGCACCTGGGCTCCGATGATCTTGGGCTGGTTGCCGCCGTCGACCCGCAGCAGCTGCTCCACGTGCAGCCAGCTGCCATCGGCCTGCTGGATGCCGATCACGCCGAGCACCGTGCCGTCGGACATCGCCTCGACGCGTTCCGGCCGCACGGCCCGCACCGACGACCAGGACCGGACGAATCCGGTCGGGTCGAGGTCGGCAAGCGAGCCGCCCATCATGGCCAGCGCGTCCCGCGGGTTCTGCGCCACTGTGTTGTAGAAGTCGCGCACCACCTCGACCGGGTCCGCCGCCGCGTTGGCCGTCAGCGCCCGCTGGGCGGGGCCGGCGGAGCTCGTGGGCGTGGCGGCCGTGGCCGAGGGCCCGGTGGTCGTGGTGGCGGCGCTCAGCGGCTCGGCGGCGTTCTTCTTGCCGGCCACCTCGGTGGCCAGCACGTCCGGCCGCAGCGCGTCGGCCCCGGTGAGGGCCTGCGGCTGCGGGGAGGTCACCATCGCCGCCTTGGCCGGCTTGGGGTCGCCGGTGATCATGGACGCCGCCGCGATGGTGGCGGCCAGCGTGACCGCCCCCATGAGCACGCCCAACAGCTTCAGTGCCGTGCTGGTGCGCGGGTCGCTGTCGTCCGGCAGGCCCTTGCCACCCAGCAGATCGCCCAGCAGGCCGTCGGTGGCGGCCTCCTCGGGCGTCGGGATGCGCACGGAGCCCGGCTGCCGCCGGATCAGGTCGGCCACGCTGACCGAACCGCCTCGACTGTGCCGCCTGCCGCCAGCAGGACGCTCCACGGGCGTTCTCCTCGCCAGTGCCGTTCTTGGACGTGGGGTACCGGTGCACTCGTACCGGGATCGACCCGGTGCGGGCCAGTTCTGGCGCAGAGTTCACCGCTTCGAGGTCGCCCTGGCTAGACACCTTCACTCGAAGGAATGAATCTCGGTGCAGAGGTTTCAGACCGTCACCCGGCGACCGGGGTGTCCTCGCTGATCAGCGGCAACACCCCCGGCGTGAACGCCAGCACGTGCTGCTCGGTCGTCGTGGTGCCGTCCTTGCGGGTGACCAGCACCGTGTTGATGGTGATGCCCTTGCCCGGGTCGATCGTGATGCCCTGCACCTGCACCGAGGACACGTCCTGGTAGCGCTGCTGCAGCGCCGCCTCGCCGTCGGCCTTGAGCGTCCCGGAGGTCAGCTGGTAGGCCTCGCCGACATTGGACGCGACGGCGGCGAAGAAGTGCTGTGTCTGCTGCGCCACCTTGCCCGGGTCCACCACCGGGCTCGTCACGCCGGTGACGGTCGTGATGGTCGGCTGCGTGGTGTGCGTGGGCGCGCCGCCGCCGTGGGTGCCGCCCGACGATGAGCCGGTCGTCTCCGGCCGGGGGTCGGCGTCGGCGGGGCCCGTCTTGGCCACGGCGCTCGGCGCCCCCGGAGGCAACGGCCGCGGCGAAGCCGTGGTCGTCGGCAGCGGCACCTGGAGCGCGTTGCCCGGGAACGACTCGATCTGCGTGCGCATCCTCGACGGGCCGACCAGCAGCGCGCCGATGACCAGCAGCGCCACCAGCGCCGCCACCGAGGACCCCACGGAGAACCACGCCGCCCGGCGCCAGGTGCGCGGCGGCGTCACCGAGGCCGGGACCGTGCCGATGTCGAACTTGCGCAGCCCCACCGGATCCGTGTCCAGCACCGGGTCGATGTCGATGGGCGGCACCGCGGGCAGTCGCACGGTCGGCTCGTCGCACTGTCGCACCAGCACCGGCCGGGCGTGAGCCGGACGCAGGCCCGCGCGGGCAGCAGGCCCCGGCAGCGCCCCGGGTCCGGACGACGCCCGCCTGTGCCTGCCGTGGTCCGCCGGCCCCGCCTCGCTGCTCATACTTCCAAGACCCTCCCGGGGCTCCACCCTGACGCGGAATTCCGAGCTGGACCGCTCCAGTGGGCTTCACCCGTCAGAAGACCTCAGGGTAGGGCGTGAAACCGCGGCCGGGGCCGCCGATGCCACTGCCGGGCCGGGTTACACCCGGTCGAGTGAGAGCCGGCTACGGGTTGCTGCCGCTGTTCAGCTGCTTGCGCGCGTCCTGCAGCCCACGCAGCGCCGTGCCGCCCGCGCCCACCGCGACGATGATCGCGATGATCTCGAAGAACACGTTGCCGCTGGCCATCAGCAGCGCCAGCAGCGCCGCCACGGTGGTGATGCCGGCCTGCGGCCAGCGCGACCGCACCCACTGGGCGATCGTCTCGCCGCCCGCCCTGCGGCTGGCGGCCGACCCGAGCACGAACAGGTATCCGTCGTAGCCGACCGCGGCCACGAGACCGGCCAGGGCGATGATGACGGCGATGAACTCCATGTTCCCAGTGTGCGCGGTTCCTGGCCGTGGGGCATCGGTGACATCCCGGATGACCCCCGGGGGTGTCACCTTCCGAGCGGACCGCGACCCATCCTGAGCAGGATCAGTGCGATGTCCTTGCCCTCCGGGCCGAGGCCCTCGCGGTAGCGGGCCAGGATGTCGATCTCCCGGTTGTGCACGATCTTCGTGCCGCCGTTGGCCATCCGCGTCTTGCCGACGATGCCGGACACCTCGGCCCGCCGCCCGATCAGCCGGATGATCTCGGCGTCGAGGTGGTCGATCTCCTCACGCAGCGAGGGGATGTCCGGGGTGGGCTGGTCGCTGACTGGCGTGCTCACTGATCTGTCCTCCGTGCTCGGGTCGGAGATCCGGTGGCCCCGGCAGCACAGAAGCCCCGGGTCCGAGGACTCCGGGGCTTCTGCGGTGGTCGTCTGGCGCTACGCGACCACGGGAGCCGGAGTCCGGATCCCGTAGAAAAACTCGTAGTGGCGCGCGCGCATGCCGGGAGTCTCGCACAGCGGGCGGAGTCCAGTCGAGCCCAGGGCCCCGCCGACCCGGCGTGACGGAACTGTCGGTGCCGCCGGGTAGCGTGGTGGGCGATGAGCGCTCTGTTCGATCTGCCCACGAATCCCCCGGCGCGGGCGACCGGTCCCGACGCGTTGCTGGAGGGCCTCAACCCGCAGCAGCGCGACGCGGTCGTGCACGCGGGGTCCCCGCTGTTGGTCGTGGCCGGCGCCGGCTCCGGCAAGACCAAGGTGCTGACCAGCCGCATCGCCTATCTCCTGGCGGCGCGCGGCGTGCACCCCGGCGAGATCATGGCCATCACCTTCACCAACAAGGCCGCGGCCGAGATGAAGGAGCGGGTCTCCGGGCTGGTCGGGCGGCGCGCCAACGCGATGTGGGTGTCGACCTTCCACTCCATGTGCGTGCGGCTGCTGCGCCGCGAGGCCAAGACCCTGGGCATGTCGTCCAACTTCACCATCTACGACAGCGACGACTCGCGTCGGCTGATCACGTTGGTGGCGCGGGATCTCGACCTCGACCCCAAGCGCTATCCGGCGCGCACGCTGGCCGTGCACATCTCCAACCTCAAGAACGAGTTGGTGGACGCGGAGACGGCCAAGGACCGCGCGGCCAACGACCTGGAGCGCCGGGTCGCCGAGGTCTACGAGTCCTACCAGCAGCGGCTGGGGCTGGCCAACGCCATGGACTTCGACGACCTGATCATGCGCACGGTCGAGCTGCTGCAGGTGTTTCCGGCCGTGGCCGAGCACTACCGGCGGCGGTTCCGGCACGTGATGGTGGACGAGTACCAGGACACCAACCACGCCCAGTACACCCTGGTGCGCGAGCTGGTCGGCACCGGCGAGGACGGCGTCGCCCCGGGCGAGCTGTGCGTGGTCGGCGACGCGGACCAGTCCATCTACGCCTTCCGCGGCGCGACGATCCGCAACATCGTCGAGTTCGAGCGGGACTACCCGCAGGCGCGCACCATTCTGCTGGAGCAGAACTACCGCTCCACCCAGACCATTCTCAGCGCCGCCAACGCCGTCATCGCGCGCAACCCCGACCGCCGGGACAAGCGGCTGTGGACCGACTCCGGCGAGGGCGAGAAGATCGTCGGCTACGTCGGCGACAACGAGCACGACGAGGCCGGCTTCGTGGCCGGCGAGATCGACCGGCTGGTCGACGCCGGCACCTTCACCAACGGCGACATCGCGGTCTTCTACCGCACCAACAACCAGTCCCGGGTGTTCGAGGAGATCTTCATCCGGCTCGGGCTGCCGTACAAGGTCGTCGGCGGCGTGCGGTTCTACGAGCGCCGCGAGGTCCGGGATGCCTTGGCGTACCTGCGGGTGCTGGCCAATCCCGACGACGCCGTGAGCCTGCGACGGATCCTCAACGTGCCCAAGCGCGGCATCGGCGACCGGGCCGAGGCCTGCGTGTCGGCCCACGCCGAGCAGCAGCGCATCGGCTTCGCCACCGCGCTGCGTGACGCCGCCGCCGGCAAGGTCGCGCTGCTCAATCCGCGCTCCCGCAACGCCATCTCCGGTTTTGTCATCATGCTGGACGAGCTGCACAAGGCCGTCGAGCGCGGCGACGACGTCGGCGACATCCTGGACCAGGTGCTCGACGTCACCGGCTATCGCGGCGAGCTCGAGGCCAGCGACGACCCGCAGGACGCCTCCCGGCTGGACAACCTGACCGAGCTCATCACCGTGGCTCGGGAGTTCACCCAGTTCAACCTGCCCGAGCAGGAAGAGGACGACCCGGTCCCGGTCAACAGCCTCGACGCCTTCCTGGAGCGCGTCTCCCTGGTGGCCGACTCCGACTCCGTGCCCGAGTCCGACGACGGCGTGGTCACCCTGATGACCTTGCACACCGCCAAGGGCCTCGAGTTCCCCGTTGTGTTCTCCACCGGCTGGGAGGACGGCGTCTTCCCGCACTCCCGGGCCCTCGGCGATCCCGCCGAGCTGGCCGAGGAGCGTCGGCTGGCCTACGTCGGCATCACCCGCGCCCGGGAGCGCCTGTACCTGTCGCGGGCCCTCATCCGGTCCGCGTGGGGCCAGCCCGCCGCCAACCCCGAGTCCCGTTTCCTCGGCGAGATCCCCTCCGACCTCGTCGAGTGGCGCCGCGTCGAGCCCGAGCGGGCCGCCCCCACCGTCACCACCACCTGGGGCCGCCGCTCCTCCTCCTTCGGCGAGGGCTCCTCCCGTGGCACCCCCGCCTTCGCCAAGGGCTGGCAGAACGCCCCCGCCCTCGAGCTTGAGGTCGGCGACCGCGTCACCCACGACAAGTACGGCCTCGGCACCGTCGTCGCCGCCGACGGCTCCGGCCCCCGCGCCACCGCCACCATCGACTTCGGCTCCGCCGGCACCGTCCGCCTCATGCTCATCGGCGGCGTCCCCCTGACCAAGCTCTGACGCCCGGGTGATACCGAAGACATCTTCGGTATCACCCACCGCCCCCCGGTGCTACTGAACTATCACTGGATCGAGCGATGTGCTACCTAACTCTCTTTAGGTATCATTGCGATACTGATTTCGGGAGTTGGTATCAATGGATGTCGGTGCGTTCGGTGCCCACCAACGCCAGCACGTGGTGCGCAGCGAGCGCGGCTACCAGTCGTTTGTGCCGCCCCAGCTGCCGCCCGACGTCGTCTACGACACCGCGATGGTGCGGCGGCTGTCCGTCGCCGACCGGGCGCTGGGCCAGCTCGCCGGCGTCGGCAGCACGCTGCCCGATCCGTACCTGTTGGCCCAGACCATGGTCCGGCGCGAGGCCGTGCTGTCGAGCCGGATCGAGGGCACCGTGGCGACCCTGTCCGATCTGGTGCGCTACGAGGTCGAGCCGGCCGCGGTCCAGGCCGACGACGTCGCCGAGGTCTACAACTACGTGTCCGCGATGGAGCATGTGCTCAAGCCGGATCGGCGGTTGCCGTTGAGCCTGCCGCTACTGCGCGAGGCTCACGAGATCCTGCTGTCCGGGGTGCGTGGCGGCTATGCCACGCCGGGCGAGTTCCGCCGTTCCCAGAACTGGATCGGCCCGCCCGGCTGCGTGCTGGACACCGCCACCTATGTGCCGCCGCCACCGGACCGGATGTGGGAGTGCCTCGACGCGTTCGAGAAGCACCTGCACGCCGAGCACGAGTTGCCGCCGCTGATCACCATCGCCTGCCTGCACTACCAGTTCGAGGCCATCCATCCGTTCATCGACGGCAACGGCCGCGTCGGTCGGCTGTTGGTCGTGCTGCTGCTCGTGGAGTGGGGTCTGCTGCCCGCGCCGCTGCTCGACCTGTCCGCCTACCTGGAGCCGCGGCGCGACGAGTACTACGCGCGGCTGCTCGCCGTGAGCATCGACGGTGACTGGTCCGGATGGATCTCCTTCTTCCTCGACGTCGTCGCCAACCAGGCCGCCGACGCCCTGCACCGCGCCAAGGCCTTGCAGACACTGCGCGAGGAGCTCCGCGGGCGGGTCACCAACGTGCGCTCGTCCAGCCTCGCCCCGCGCCTCGTCGACGCCCTCTTCGAGTCGCCCGCCATGACCATCAACCGCGCCGCCGCCATGCTCGGTGTGACCCATCGCGGCGCCACCCTCAACGTCGAGCGGCTCGTCGAGTCCGGCGTGCTGACCGAGGTCTCCAGCACCGGCCGGTCCCGCCTCTTCCTCGCCGACGAGATCCTCCGCGTGCTCGGCGAGGACGTAACGGCGGCCTGATCGCAGTTTGGTGGCGAGTTGCGCCGAAAACTGTGGCAAACCGAGTCTCGATTGCGGGCACGGCGCGGTGGATCGGACCTGGGCTCGAGGTCAGCGCAGGGCGTGGCGGGCGTAGGCGCGGACGTCGGCGTCGGGGTCGGCCAGGGCTTCGGTGAGGAGGGTGACCGACTCGGCCGAGGGGGGTAGCTGGCCCAGGGCGCGGACGGCGGCGCGGCGGACGTTGGGGTGGGGGTCGGCTACGGCGGCGAGGAGCTGGGCGGTGGTGGCTACGGCGGTGGCGGCCTCGCGGACCTGCCAGGCGGGGTCGGCCAGGGCGTCGGCGGCGAGGTGGTGGAGGGTGTCGGCGCCGGAGGCGAGGGCGGCGGCGCGGACGAGGGGTTCGGGGTCCGCGGCCAGCGGCAGCAGGGCGGCCCTGGCGGCCACGTCGGCGATCGACCCCAGGCCCTGGGCCAGCGCCACCCGGACCTCGCGCGACGGGTCGGCGGCGGCGGAGGCCAAGGGGGCGGAGGCGTCGAGGGAGACCAGGCCGTGGACGGCCTCGATGCGGACCTCGGGCTCGGCATCGGCCAACGCGCCGGAGAAGGCGGCCGAGGAGCCGAGGCGCAGGGAGCGCAGGAGGTAGAGCGCGGCGGAGCGGACGGCGGGCTCGGCGTTGTGGACGGCACGGAGAAGACGAGCGGTGAAGGGGGCGGTCGCCGACGTGGCCGGGGCCGGCGGCCGACCGGACGGGGTGGCGTTGTCGGCGGAGCCGTGCGCGGGAGCTGATTCGGCGAGGTCCCGCCGATCGGTGCCTGACACGTCGATTACCTCCACCAATTCCCGCAGACCGGCCGCGGCGGCCTGGCGGACGGCGGGGGCGGGGTCGTCGAAGGACTCGGCGAAGGCCGAGGCGAAGCCGGTGGGGGTGGTCTCGGTAAGCGTGGTGACGGCGGTGAGCCGGACGGCCTCGACGGGGCTCGCGAGGTAGGGGCGGAGGTCGTCGAGGGAGGGGGAAGCCTCCGCGAGGGCCAACAACGCCACGAGGTCGGGGGAGCCGTCGACGGAGGGGGAAGCCTTGGGGGACAACGACACAGTCTCGGCAGCGGTGGGGAAGTAGCGGGCGATGACGGCGGCGGGGCCGCCGGTGGGGGCGGGGAACTCGGGGACGGGGACGAGGTACGGCGCTACGGGGCGGCGGACGAACTCCATGGCGCCGTCGGGGGCGCGGCGGAGGTTGAGGTGGGCGAACCAGGCGGAGTCGTCGCGGTCGGGGTGGTCCATGCGGTCGTGGTAGAGGCCCCAACGCGACTCGGTGCGCACAAGGGAAGACCGGGCGGCCATCTCGGCGCAGTCGCGGATGAAGGAGACCTCGGCGCAGCGCATGAGCTCGTGCGGGGTCCGAGCGCCCATGCCGGCGATCTCGGAGCGCATGCGTTCGAAGTGCTCGACGGCGATCTCGAGACGGTTGGAGCTCTTGGGCGGCGCCACGTAGTCGTTGACGAGGCGGCGGAGCTTGTACTCGACCTGGGGCTGGGGAGGACCGTCCGGATTGGACAGTGGACGGTAGATGAGCTCGTGGGCGGCGGAGATCTGGTCCTCGGGAAGGGAAACCAGAGGCGCGTCAACGGAAGCGGCATGGGTGCCGGCGAGGTCGCCGAAGACGAAGGCGCCGATCATGTAGTTGTGGGGCACGCAAGCGAGGTCGCCGGCGGCGTAGAGGCCGGGAACGGTCGTCTGACCGTGCTCGTCGACCCAGACGCCGGAGGCGGAATGCCCGCCGCACAAGCCGATCTCGGAGATGTGCATCTCCACGTCATGGGTGCGGTAGTCGTGCCCACGCCCGGCATGGAAGGTGCCACGGGTGGGCCGCTCGGTGGTGTGGAGGATACCCTCCAGGGCCCGCACGGACTCCTCGGGCAGGTGGGAAAGCCGGAGGTAGATGGGGCCCCGCTCGGAATGGATCTCCCGCGCGACCTCGGCCATCATCTGACCGGACCAGTAGTCGCAGTCGACGAAACGATCGCCGGCAGCGTTGGACTGGTAGCCTCCGAAGGGATTGGCGACGTAGGCGCAGGCGGGGCCGTTGTAGTCCTTGATGAGCGGGTTGATCTGGAAGCACTCGATGCCGGACAGCTCGGCCCCGGCGTGGTAGGCCATGGAGTAACCGTCGCCGGCGTTGGTGGGATTCTCGTACGTGCCATAGAGATAACCGCTGGCCGGCAGGCCCAACCGTCCACAAGGGCCGGTGGCGAGCACAACAGCCTTGGCCGACACGGTGACGAAGTCGCCGCTGCGGGTGTCGAAGCCGACGGCCCCGACGGCCCGGCCGTCAGAAGTGAGAACCCGCACGGGCATGACCCGGTTGGTGATGGTGACCAGGGACCGCATGCGCTTCTCGCGCAACACCCGGTACAGGACCTTCTTGACGTCCTTGCCCTCGGGCATCGGCAACACGTAGCTGCCGGACCGGTGGACTCGCCGTACCGCGTACTCGCCGTAGGAGTCCTTCTCGAACTTGACGCCGTAGCCCTCCAACCGCCGCACCATGTCGTAGCCACGGGTGGCGGTCTGCATGATGGTGCGCTGGTCGACGATCCCGTCATTGGCCCGGGTGATCTCGGCGACGTAGTCCTCGGGGGTGGCCTTGCCGGGGATCACGGCGTTGTTGACGCCGTCCATGCCCATGGCCAACGCCCCGGAGTGCCGCACATGGGCCTTCTCCAGCAACAGCACGGAGGCCCCGCGCTCGGCGGCGGAGATCGCGGCCATGGTGCCGGCGGTGCCGCCGCCGATCACCAGCACGTCACAGCTCAGCTCACGGCGTTTGGTCACTGCGTGCTCCCCAGTGCGGCAAGGATCTCGGCGCGGGCGGCGGAGTTGTCGCCGTCGCCGCGCGGGAACGGTACGTCCACAATGGACCTGATCGAGGTCGGGCGGCCGCCGAGCACGGCGACCCGGTCGCCGAGGAAGACGGCCTCGTCGACGTCGTGGGTGACAAAAACGATGGTGGTCGGTTGCTGGGACCAGACGTCGACCAGCAGTAACTGCATGGCCCGCCGGGTCTGGGCGTCCAGGGCGCCGAAGGGCTCGTCGGCCAGGATCACCCGAGGTCCGGACGCCAGGGTCCGGGCCAGCTGAACCCGCTGCCGCATGCCGCCGGACAGCTCACGCGGCAGGTGGTCGGCGTAGCCGTCGAGACCGACACGCTCGATCCACGACAGGGCCTGGGAACGGCGGGAAGTCCTTGGCACGCCGCGAATCGCCAGCGGCAGCTCGACATTGCGGCGGACGCTGCGCCAGGGCAGCAGGCCGTCCTCCTGGAACACCAGGGCCCGCTCGGCCGAGGTTCGCACGATTGGTCGGCCGTCCAGGGTGATGGCGCCGCCGGAGGGCCGGTGCAGACCGGCCAGAGTGCGCAGCACGGTCGACTTGCCGCAGCCGGAACCGCCGACCAGCACCAGGATCTCGCCGGCGTCGATCTTGAGGTCGATCCCTTGCAGCACAGAGGTTTCTCGGTAGCCAACGCTGAGGTCCTCGATGAGCATCATCGTGCGATCTCCGCTTCGCGAGGCAGCCAACGGGTCACGCGGCGGCCGACCAGTTCCACCGCGGCGGCGCTGCCGAAGCCCAGTAGGCCGATGCTGAGCATGCCGACGATCACGCCGGGGTAGTCGACCACCGTATACGCCTGCCAGGTCCGGTAGCCGACGCCGTACTGGCCGGAGATCATCTCGGCCGAGATCACGCAGATCCACGCCACGCCCATGCCCACCGACAGCCCGGAGAACACGCCCGGCAGCGCGCCGGGAAGCACGACGCTCCACAGCACCCGCCGCCGGTTGCCGCCCATGGTCAGCACGGCTTCCTCCCAGACCACCGGCAGCGCGGTCACGGCGTGCCGGGTGGACACCATGATCGGGAAGAACGCGGCCAGGAACGTGATGAACACGATTCCCTGCTCGTTGCTGGGAAACAGCAGGATGGCGATCGGCACCATCGCGATGGCCGGGATCGGCCGCAGCACCTCCAGCGGCGGCGACACGATGTCGCCGGTCAGCGCCGACCGCCCCACGGCCACGCCGATCGCCACGCCGGCCAGCGCCGCCAGCGCGAAACCCATCAGGATCCGGCCGAGGCTGTCGCCCAGATCCCGGTAGTACAAAGGAGTCTGTAGCTGGTAGCCCAGATCACGGGCCACGTCCACGACCGTCGGCAGCCGGTCGAAGTGCAGCCAGAAGTCCACGCGCAGGCTCGTCAGCAGTTGCCATAACAACAGGGCGGTGACCAGGGAACCGCCGCGCAGCAGGTGTTTTCTCATGCCAGCCTCACTGCGGTGGGATAGTCGACGATTCGCGAGCCGGGATGGGAGTTCACGTACGACCGCGCCTCGGTCTCGACGTCGAACGGGCGCAGTCCCTTGTCGTACACCCAGTACGACTTGTCGGCGAACCAACGGGTGCCGGTGACGGCGTCGTCGACGTACGCGGCGCGGACCTTCTTACCGCTGTCACGGATCAGCCGCAGCAAGGCATCCGGCGACACGGCGGGCGTGGTCGAAGCATCACCGGCGAACCACACCTCGCCGGCGTTCACCGGCCGCTGAACCGAAGGCACCTTGAGCGAAGCGAGCCGAGATCCGTCCACAAAGGAGGAAAGATCCAGGCCCTTGATGCCGCCGATCGACCGGAGAAACGGAATGTCCTTCTGCAAGGCGGAAATCAGGTCCGGTCGCAGCGTCGGATCGAAGGTGACCAGGCCGTTGGGCCCGTTGTAGAGGTACACCACCTCCGGCGCCAGCCCGGTGGCGGCGGCGACCTTCGACGCCGCCTCCATGGGATGCGCGTTCAGAAAGGACGTGGCGTCCAGCTGGGCCTGGAGAAACGCCTGCACCACATCGGGATTGGCCGCCGCGTACTTCTGGCGCACGACAACTCCGTGCCAGGTGGGCAGATTCAGCGCGGCCCCGTCGTACAGCAGCCGCGCCTGCCCGGCGAACACCAGCTGCCCCGGCCACGCCACGAACTGCCCCAACGCGTCCACGGCCCCGGCTCGCAGCGCCGACGCCCCGACCGACGGGTCCTGGTTGACCATCTGCACGTCGTTGTCGGGATCGATGCCCAGGCCGGACAGGGCCCGCACGGTGGTGCCGTTGCCGGCCGACCCGATGCTCGACGAGATGCGCTTGCCCCGCAGGTCGCTCAGAGAACGAGCCGGCGACGACGGCGGCACGACCACCATGTTCAGGGCCCCGCGCAGGTTGTAGCCGGTGGCCGAGATCAGCGAGGTGCGCCCGTCGCCGAACTCCTGCGTGCGGGATCCGTTGATGAGCATGGGAAAGTCGCCCATCGACCCGATGTCGATCTTCCCTGCCACCATCTGCGCGGTGATCGGCGCGCCGGTGGAGTAGTCCTGCCACTCCACCCGATACGTCCGACCGGTCCGCCGGCCCAGGGCCGAGAGCCGCTGCTCCAGGTAGCCCTGGGCGCGCAGCAGCGTGCCGGCGGTGACGGTGTTGATGGTCTTGGACTGGTAGCCGACGACGAGCGTCACCACAGTGGACGTCGCGCCGGACGCCACCGAGCAGCCGGTCAGAAGGGCCAGCAGCAGTGCCGGCCACGCCCGTCTCATCGGATCAGGAAGGGCATGTTGACGGTGACCGCGCCGGTGGGGCAGCGCGCGGCGCAAGGCCCGCAGTACCAGCACTCGTCCACGTGCATGTAGGCCACGTCGGTCTCGGGGTTGATGGCCAGCGAGTCCAGCGGGCACACGTCGACGCAGAGCCGGCAGCCCTTCACGCACAACGACTCGTCGATCACGACCGGGACGTCCACCCGGTTGGGCACCAAAGCCATGGGAACAGCCCCTCTATCGGTCCAGTACGGCGCGCATGGTGAGCCGGTCCCCACGGAACCGGATGAACTCCAGGTCGACCGGGCGGCCGTCGGCCAGGTGGGTGAGCCGCTCCACGAGCAGCAGCGCCCCGCCGCGCGGCAGGTCGAGCACCGAGGCCACGTGCGGGTCGGCGTTGACGGCCTCCATGCCGACCTCGGCCCGCCCCAGCGGCTGCCCGCAGATGCGCTCCAGCAGCGTGAAGACGTCGTTGTTGACGAGGTCCTCGGCCAGCAGCGGCTCGCCGACATCGGCCGGCAGGTAGGTCAGGTCCAGCGACAGCGGCAGGCCGTTGAGCCGGCGCAGCCGCTCGACGCACACGATTGCCGCGCCGACCTCGACACCGAGCCGCTCGGCCAGCACCCCGGAAGCCGTGACGACTCCCGAGGTCCGCACCTCGTTGCTGACCACGCCGTGCTCGTGCAGCGTCTCGGCCAGCCCCATCAGCCGGTTCAGCCCGTGTGGGTACTTCCGCGCCACGACCACCGTGCCGATGCCCGGCGACCGCTCGATCAGCCCGTCGGCCCGCAGCAGCTCCAGCGCCTCCCGCACGGCGTTGCGGGTGGCGCCGAACTCACGGCCGAGAAGTCGCTCGTCCGGCAGCACGCCGTCCGTGAAGTCGCCGTCGAGCACCTGCCGGCGCAGCGCGTCGGCGATCTGCCTCGCCCGGTCCGCCCGGGGCCGTCGCGGTTGCGGGTCCATGACGCCGAACGGTCCGGAGGAGCCATTTCCGGCGGATGACAGCCGTGTTTCGCCGGCGTTACGCCACCTGGTCAGGGCCCCTGACCGGCGGCCGGTCGGGGTTTTCGCCACTGCGGGCCGTGTAACCCCGGTTCATATATTGGGATGTTTCTGTCGGAGTTCGATGTATGTGCCACCCCCGTCGCTACACGCTGATTGGCCCCCTGACAAGGGGGCATCGGGCAGCACTTCACGGCATGGAGTCACCGTGAAGAGTTCGAGAAGTGGGGCCCGACACACTCAGCGACAGGAGGGATCACGGGGGTCATCCCAGTAGGAGGAGCAACGGTGGAGCGAGTTCGGGTAGGGGTTCACGCGGGAGACCCGATCACCCTGGCGGGAGTGGCCAGCCACCTGCGCGCACGTCCGGAGTTCCAGCTGGTGGGGGAGCGCCAGTTCGGTGAGGCGGCCGTGCTCGTGGTGTGTGCCGACGTGGTCACGTCGGACGTGATGTCGGCGCTGCGCCGGTTCACCGAGAACTCCTCGGCGCGCTGCGTGCTGGTGACCAACGAGCTGCGCCAGGCTGACCTGCTCGCCGCGGTGGAGTGCCGGGTGGTGAGTGTGCTGCCCCGGGCGGACGCGACCGGCGACCGGCTGGCCGGCGCGGTGGTCGCCGCGGCGAGGGGCCGTGGCGACCTGCCGCCGGATCTGCTGGGCGAGCTGCTGTCGCAGGTGGAGCGGTTGCAGCGGGACGTGCTGGGCCCGCGCGGCCTGACCACGTCGGGGCTGGCGCCGCGCGAGGTGGACGTGCTGCGGCTGATGGCCGAGGGCTGGGACACCGCGGAGATCGCGGAGAAGCTGTCCTATTCGGAGCGGACTGTGAAGAATGTCGTGTATGCCGTGATGAGTCGGCTCGGCTTGCGCAACCGTCCGCACGCGGTCGCCTACGCGTTGCGAGCAGGCGTTATCTGAGCGGTTGCTTGGGCCGATCGGTGGTCACCTGATCACGATGTTTGGCCCTGGGGGTGTCCGGCGGCCACAATCGCTGCGTGCCGAGTACCTCGACCACGAGCGAGCCCCTGCGGTTCACGCTGCTCGGACCGGTCCGGGTGTGGCGTGGCGACCGTGAGCTGACGCTGGGTCCGCCGCAGCGCAAGGCCATCCTCGCGACTCTGCTGCTGCGGGCTGACCAGGTGGTTTCCGCATCCGAGCTCGTCGACGCCGTCTGGGGTGAGTCGGCGCCGGCGAGCGTGCATGGGGTCGTGCAGACGCACGTGTCGATGCTCAGGAGCGTGCTGGAGCCGGAGCGGCCCCGCCGCGGCCAGGCCAGCGTGCTCCGTTCGGTCGGCAACGGCTACTCGGTGGCCGTCGGCGCCGCGACCTACGACCTGCGCGAGTTCGAGAAGACCCTGGAACTGGCCCGCCAGCAGCGGGAAGAGGGCAACGCCCGCGACGCCGTGGAGTGGTACGCCAAGGCGCTGGCCATGTGGCAGGGCGAGCCGCTGTCGGCCATCCCGGGCCCGGGCGCGGTGATCGAACGGGCCCGGCTCAACGAGATCGTGCTCGGCGTCCAGGAGGAACGCCTGGAGCTGATGGTCGCGCTCGGCCGGCACACGGCCGCCGTCACGGAGCTGTCCGCCCTGACCTCGGCCCATCCCGTCCGCGAACGTTTGCGGGCCCTGCACATGAAGGCCCTGTCCCGCTCCGGCCGGCGGGCCGACGCGCTCCAGGTCTACACCGACACCCGCCGGGTGATGGTGGACGAGCTGGGCATCGAACCCGGCTCCGAGCTGCGGGAGCTACACCACCGCCTGCTGGCCGTGGACGAGCCGCGGCCCGCACAGCCACAGCCGCCGGCCCAGCCCAGCCGCAGGCCGGTCGTGCCGTTCATGGACGAACCGCTGCCGGCCCCGGTCTCGCCCGCACAGCTCCCGGCCGACGTCGCCGACTTCACGGGGCGCACGGCGCTCGTGAAGAAGCTCACGGCCATGCTGACGCCCCGCACGCACCGAACCGCGCCGCCGCGGGCGCTGGTCGCCGGCATCGGCGGCGTGGGCAAGACGGCGTTAGCGGTGCACGCGGCGCACCAGGTGCGCCAGGACTACCCCGACGGCCAGCTCTACGTGAACCTCCGTGGTGCCGGCCCAGACGCCGCGGACCCGCTCAACGTGCTCAGCGCCTTCCTGCGGGCCTTCGGCGTCTCTCCGAACTCCACACCGGCCGACCTGGACGAGCGGGCCGCCATGTACCGCTCGGTCCTCGCGCAGCGGCGGGTTCTGGTCGTGCTGGACGACGCCGCCGACGCGCGCCAGATCCAGCACCTGCTGCCCGGCTCCGCCACCTGCGCGGTGCTGGTGACCAGCCGTCGCCGCCTGCCCGAGATGCAGTGGGACGAGCAGGCCGAGCTGGAGGGCATGTCCCGCGAGGAAGCCCTGACCCTGTTCAGCCGCACCATCGGCGCGGAGCGGGCCGGCAAGGAGACCGAGGCCGTCGCCGAGGTGGTGGACGCCTGCGGGCGGCTGCCGCTGGCGCTGCGCATCACCGCGGCCAAGCTGGTCGACCGGCCGCAGTGGACGGTTCGTTCGCTGGCCGACAAGCTCGCACGGGAAAGGGGCAGGCTGTCGGAGTTACGGGTGGGGAGCCTTGAGGTCGAGGCCACCTTTCACCTGGGCTACGGGCAGCTCGACGCCACCTCCGCCCGCGCCTTCCGGCTGATGTCGCTGGCCGACGGGCCGGGCCTGTCGCTGCCGGCCGCCGCCGCGGTCGTCGGGGAGCCGGAGCCCAGCGCGGAGCCGGTGGTGGAGCGGCTGGTCGACCTGAACATGGTGGCCAGCCCCGCGCCGGATCACTACGCGTACCACGACCTGCTGCGTCTTTTCGCACGCCAGCGGGCCGCGCAGACCGACTCCACACAGGACCGGATCGACGCCATGGTCCGCCTCGGCGACCACTACCTCGGCACGGCGGCGACCGCGGGCTGGCTGATCCAGGCCCCGGCCCAGCCGCGCGAGAAGTTCTGCGTGAAGCCGTACGCGGGCGGCATTCACCTCGCTGACCTGAAGTCGGCCTTCACGTGGTTCGAGGACCAGCAGCCGGCGCTGTTGGCGTCGGCGCGGCAGTTCCTCACCGACCCCGAACTGCCCTCGGAATACGTGGTCGACCTGATCACGTTCCTTGAGCTGTATCTGGCCAACGGCACGCACTTCGGCGAGATCGGGCAGATCGGCGAGCTGGCCGTGCGGGACGCGGAGCGCACCGGGGACCTCAGGGTGGAGGCGTGGGGACGACGCAAGGTGGGCGAGGCGCACCTGCGGCGGTTCCAGCTGCCCGAGGCCCAGGAGCAGCTGAGCCGGTCCATCGCCGCCGCCGAGAAGGCCGGCGACGCCGTGGCGTTGGCCACAGCGATGGATCTGCTGGGCAGCGTGGAGTTCCGGCTGGGCAATGCCGAGCAGTCGCTGGCGCACCTGGACCAGGCGCTGGCCGTGGCCCACGACGCCGGCGACGTCGTGCGCGAGGCGTACGTGCTGGGCACGATCGGCCGCACCCAGTCCGAGCGCGGCGAGTTCGAGCTGGCCATGATCGCCTGCGAGCGCAGCCGTGAACTGCACGAACAGCTGGGCAACGAGACCGGGCTGGCCCGCACCCTGTTCATGATGGGCCTGGTCTACCAGCGCTTCCGCCGTCTCGTGGAGTCGATCGACCCGCTGGAGGAGTCGCTGGCCGTCTGCCTCGGCATCGAGCAGACCTTCGGCGAGGGCCACAACCTGGTCATGCTGTCGAGGGGCTATCTGGCTGACGGCCGGGCCGAGCAGGCCGCGGCCGCGGCGTCGCGGGCCCGAGAGCTGGGCGAGGCCATCGGCGACGCCCACATGCACGCCATGGCCGTGGCCGAACTGGGCAAGGCCCTGCACGCCCTGGGCAAGCACGAACTGGGCGACGAGCACCTGCAGAGCGCCCAGACCCTCTTGACAGAGCTGAACTCGCCCCAGGCGGCGGCGGTTTCTGCCCTCTTGAACAAGAAGTGACGTACCGCAAGCCACCCAATGGGGTGCCAGATTCCCTCGGATGCGGCAGTGTGACGGTGTGCCGATCAGCGACGGGCCCGATGCGGGGGGCGAAGTCATCGAGTTCGACTGCCGTCAGGTGGGATCCGCGCTCGTCGTGTGCTCCCCCAACGGCGCGAGCAAGGCGGCCCGGGTGCTGGCCAACGCCCTGCCCGGGGACCCCGACCGCACGGTCGTGGTGGCCGACTTCCCGCCCGACTCCGGCCCCGAGGTGTGGACCGCGCTGGTGGCCGCGTTGCGCAAACGCGGGCCGATCCGGCTGGCGGTCTCCCGTGCCGGCAGCGGGGAGCTGGGCTCGCCCGCGCAGTGGCTTTCCGACCAGCTGAAGGTCGAGGTCGTAGCGCCGGACGGCGTGCTGCTGCCGGTGCCCGGCGGCTCCGCCTTCGTGATCGACTCGCACGGCGCCGGATGCTGGTACCGATTCCGGCCCGGACATCCGCCGGACCCGATGGGCAGCCGGTTCCCGGCCCCCGAGTGGGAGCCGATGACGCCGGGCAAACCGTGGGCCTCCGGCCGGGCCGGTGTCGCCGAGCCCATCCCCGCCGGCCTGTGGATGCACGCCATGCCGTCGGTGACCGAGGGCCCGAGCCGTGAGCACGCCCGTCCGGTGTTCGCGCTGCCGTGCCGGCCCGATGTGCTGACGATCGTGCTCGGCGGGCCGGAGGAGCGACCGGTGCCGCCGGAGGAGATCCGCGCGCTGCTGACCGCCCTGCCGATGCCGGCCCGCACCAAGGTCCGCATCGCGCCGTACGGGGTCGCGCCGCTGGGCACCGCCTACGCCGGCGAGCCGATCGGGCAGATCATCGCCGACCTGGTCGGCGAGCGGATCGCCGTCTACTCGGGGCTACCGGTGCTGGGCGCGGACGGCATCGACGTCGTGGCCTACGACTCGGCCGGGCAGCCGTCCTGGCGGCCGTTCACCACCGAGCTCGGCTACTGGCCGCGGACCACGCCGAACGCCATGCCCCCCAGCGTGATCGAGCACCGGCCGCCGGTCGGCGGCCTGGTGGCCCTGCGTCCGGGCGTCTACGAGCTGGCCGAGGGCGCGGTCGTGGAGCTGGTCAACAGCGGCCTGTGGATCCGGGATCCGGCGGAGCCGCCGCAGAACAGCCCCGTCCGCACGCTGCCGATGGACCCGCTGTGGGCGCGGATCACGGTGGGCGTGCCGGGCATGCCGACCTCGCCGGAGCTGTTCGCCGCCGCCACCGAGCTGTACTCGCGGCTGGACCCGGACACCCAGCGGGCCGTGCGCTTCGTCTTCAGCGACGCCTCGCAGCTGGTCGAGGACTCCCCGGCCGAGCCGGCGCCCGCCCCGCGGCCGCTGGCCGTGGTGGCGTCGGCCAAGACCGTGCCGCCGACGATTGAGGACACCGACGTCGAGATGGCGCCGGTCATCGACGACGAGGACCTCGAATACGACGACGAGTACGACGACGAGCACGGCAAGCACTCCGACGACGGGCCGACGGCGATCGTGCCGCAACACCTGGTCGCGATGGCCACGCCGCGGGAGGAACCCGAGACAGAGGTGGAGATCACCGCCGTCATCGAGGAGCACTTCGACACAGCGCATAATCCTTCTGGCGCGCCCTTCGACGAGGTCGACCCGGCCGTGGACCTGGGCGCGCCCGAACCGGTGGCCGAGCCCGAGCCGGAGCCGGAACCCGAGCCGATCTGGCACCTGCGCAGCACCCAGGCCGAGCGGGACTGGGTGCGGCACACCCTGGGCGAGAACTACGAGGGGCACGCGGCCGCGGTGCTCCGCCTGATCGCCAAGCAGCCGGGCCTGCGCACGGCCGAGGACGCGACGCTGGAGGCGGTGGTCACCGATCTCGTTGCGGCGCAGATGTATCTGGTCGCCTCCGACCAGATGCTCAACTCGGCGCTGCGCTCCGGCGAGCTGGGCCAGCTCATGCCGTTCGTGCGCTGCGTGGTCTCCGGGCTGCGCCGGATGCCGCCGTTCGAGGGCGCGGTTCTCTGCTACGGCAAGGAAACCCTGGACATCGGGGACATCTTCACCGAGAAGTCGTTCCTCAACACGGCATCCAAACTGGACGCCGAGCTGCCCGGTCCGGTGGAGTACGTGGTGTGGTCGGTCAACGGCCGCAAGGTCGACGGCATCGGCGATGCCGTCGACCGCGTGGTCTTCCTGCCGGACACCAGGTTCCGCGTGGTGTACGCCAGCAAGACCCGGCTGCTGCTGGTCGAGGACGACGTGGCCGAGCAGTCACTCGGCCGGCTGGAGCGGGCGGTCGCCGACCGGGAAAGCATGTCCACAGTGGACTATCCCGGCGTCGAGTCGCTGGAGTGGCCGCTAGGCTTCGGCGCGTAGCTTGGCGAAGTCCTTGAACACCTGCGCGGCGCTCTCCCGGCCGATCCGGCCGTTCTCGCAGCTCTGCCGCTCGTAGCCGGCGAGCGCGCCGAGCTTGTCCTCGTGGCCGTCGCGCACGGCGATCAGCTTGTCCGCCAACAGTTCCGCGTCGATCACGGCCAGATTGGCGCCGAGGCCGCCGGGCGGCGCGGGGTGCGCGGAGTCGCCGAGCAGCGTGACGGCCCGGGTCGGCCACGGCTCGATCGGGTCGCCCTCCTTGATCGGGGAGACGCCGCTGTTGTTGACGTCGGCGTGGGCGATCAGGGCCTTGAGGTCCGGGTGCCAGTCCGCCATCAGGTCGAGAACCGGTTGCAGGTCAAGGGTTTCCGGCGTGCCCGGCAGCAGTAGCACCCAGCGGATGTAGCTGGGCGTGTCCGGCAGCGTCACGTCCGGGGCCAGCTCGGCCGCCGCCTGCACCGGCGGTCGCTGGAACTTCATCTTGCCCAGCATCAGCTGCACGTTCCTGGCGCTGACCATCGTGCTCCAGCCCGGGATCAGGTGCTCGAAGCCGTCGATCGGGGTGCGGCCGATCGCGCCGTACACCGGGAGATCGTGGATGCCGATGTGTGGCAGCAGTTGCCGGCGAACCGTCGAGCCCGCTCCGTCCGCCCCGACCAGCACGTCGGCGTCGTCCGTGGTGCCGTCGGCGAAGTGGGCCCGGACCCGGCCGTCGGGCAGTTCCTCGTAGCGGTCCAGCTTCATGTCGTACCGCAGGTGCTCTTCGAGGCCGGCGATCAGCAGGTGCCGCAGCACGTTCCGGTCGTACATGCGGCCCTCGTCGTCGTCCCGCTCCTTCTCGCCGAGCACGTTGAGCTGGGAGTCGACCACGCGGCCGGTGTTCTCGACCAGGCCGCTGACCGCCTCCAGCAGCGGGTAGAGCCGGGGCTGGACCGCGCCGTAGAGGGCCTTGAGCCCCTCGGCGCCGAAACCGATCCGGTAGCCCTGGAAGCGGGCCTCGATCGCGCTGTCCCGCTCGTAGACCCGCACGTCGATGCCCGCGTCGAGCAGCCGCTGGGCCAGCGCCAGGCCGCCCAGTCCGGCGCCGATGACCACGACCTTCATGACCGTTCCCCCTCCGAACCATGTGAACTAAGTTCACGTGAACTTAGTTCACGTCGACCGGGATGGCAAGCTGTTCCGCGTGACATCGCGACGGGACGAGGTGCTGGCGGCCGCGCTTGACCTGCTGGACGAGGTGGGTCTGGACGCGCTGACCACGCGCAAGCTGGCCGAGAAGCTCGGCGTGCAGCCCGGTGCGCTGTACCGGCACTTCGACAGCAAGCGCTCGCTGCTGCACGCCATGGTGGCCCGGCTGACGCTCGACGCCGGCATCGAGGGAGATGTGCCCGAGGACTGGGCCGGGATGCTCCGGTACGCGGCCGTCGGCGCACGGGCCACCGTGCTGACCCGTCGCGACGGGGCCCGGCTGATGGCCACCTACCTGGTGCCGGCCGACGAGACCGCGCAGATGTTCTGGCGCCGCCTCGTCGGCGCGCTGTCCGCCGCCGGGTTCGCCGAGTCCGACGCCCTGGTCGCCGTGGACACGACCTTCGCCTACGTAAACGGCTTCGCCATCGAGGAGCAGTCACGCGACGGCCACCCCGCCGAGCCGGGTCAGCGGGCGTTGCGGGACAAGGCTTTCGAGGCCGGCCTCGACCTGATCATCGCCGGCATCACAGCCAGCCGGAGCTGACCGAGGAGGTGCGGCGCACCGCCGCCACCACCGCCTGCCACGGCGGCAGCGGCCTGTGCGGCACCGGTCGGTTGATCCAGCGGGCCGTGCCGAGATTGTCGTTGCACGGCAAGGCGATCAGCGACCCCATCGGGAACAGCCCAACCCCAAGCCGGACCAGGTCGGCCAGCACCGTGTTCGAGGTCGACGTGGCCGACGCCGTCAGGAAGACCCAGCGCTCCGGCGTGCCCGCGTAGGCCACGACCGGCCCGGACAGCATCGCCATCGACAGCATCGAGTTGACCTCCGCGCCCAACCCGGCCCGCATCCCGATCGCCTCGACCGGATCTCCCACGGTCAACACGGATACCGACCAGTCGAGCACAGTCATGGGGTGCGTCCTTCCGCCGAGACGGTACGAGGGCCGGGCAGCACGGTGGGGGGCGTGGAGGAGTCGCACCACCCGGCCGTCGTACCGGCGGTGGATTACCACCGCCCGACCACCACGACGCACTCCGGAACCGTGTGGTTCAGCGTCTTTTGGCGCCGCCTTCGGCGTCGCGGGCTCGGCCCCTTTTGGAGGGCCGAGCCGTTCCTTGGGTTGGCGGCCAACGGACACGATGCGGGGAAGGACGCCTTACCCTCGTCCAACGCGGGTAAGGCGTCCTTCCCTGCATGAGCCGGGAGCTAGGCGAAGGCGACCGGGGGCCGGGTCTGGGCGCGCCCGGGATTGTCGGGGGCACGGCAGAAAACCGGGTTTCGGTGTGACGCTGGGCGGGACTCGCGGGGGTGGGCCTGAAACCGGCGTTCGGTGGGTCTGAGGGTGTGACTCGCGGGGGTCAGGCGGCGAGGAGGGCGGCTATCTCGGTGGCGCGGGGGTCGCCGAGCTGGGCGAAGATGGCGGCGGCGGCCAGATAGGTCTCGCGGGCCGCGGGCAGCTCGCCCCTGGCCTGCAGGGCGGTGCCGCAGACGTGCAGGGCGCAGGCCTCGCCGTGCCGGTCGCCGAGCTCACGGAACACGCTGCACGCCCAGCGGGCGTTGCTGAGGGTCTCGCCGTAGTTGCCCAGATCGAAGTGGATGCGGGCCAGTTCCGACCGCCCGAACGCCTCGCAGCGCCGGTCGCCGAGCTCGTGCACGATCTCCAGCGACTGGCGCAGGTGTTCCAGCGCCTGTTCGACCTCGCCGCGGTTGCGGTGGGTGCGGGCCAGCTTGACCAGGGTCATGCCCTCGTAGCGCCGGTCCCCGAGGCCGCTGAAGATCTCCAGCGCCTGTCTCAGGTGCCGCAGCGACTCGTCGCCGAGCCGGGAGGCGGCGCCGATGTCGTACAGCAGGGTCGCGGTGCCCTGCTGGTCGCCGAGCCGCTGGGTGATGCCCAGGCCCTCCTGGAAGCAGCCGATGGCCTCGTCGTACCGGTTGCGCCGCCAGTACGCGTTGCCCAGGCTGCGCAGCGCCAACGCCTCGATCTCGGCGACGTCGAGCGACCGGGCGGCGGCCACGGCCACCTGCTGGGTGGCGATCCAGTCCTCCCAGTACGAGCGCAGCTCCAGGAAGTACACCAGCGCGGTGGGCAGCTTCCAGCCCGTCTCGTGATCGCCGATGCGGCCGGCCTCCAGGCAGGCGGCGACGAGATTGACCCGTTCCTGCTCCAGCCAGGCCAAAGCGTGGTGGTACGCCTCGAAGGCCAGCGGCTCGCAGTGCTCCAGCACCGGCTCCAGCGGAATCGGCCGGTTCTGCGGCATCAGCACGCGATCGGCGGCGGCCGAAGTGTGCAGGTACCAGGACATCAGCCGCCCGGTCGCCGCCGCACGCTCGGCCGGCGGCTCCTCGGTCAGCGCCCGCTCGGTGGCGTACACGCGCAGCAGGTCGTGCAGCCGGTAGCGGTCGCGACCGATGGCCTCGACGAGGTGACAGCTGCTCAGGCCGTCCAGCATCCGCCGGGTGGCCACCAGCGGGGCCTCGCTCAGGGCGGCCACGGCCGCGGTGCCGATCTCCGGCCCGGGATGCAGGCCCAGCAGCCGGAACGTGCGCGCCGCCTCGGGCTTCAAGGCGTGGTACGACCACGAGAACACCGCTCGCACCGCGGTCGTCTCGTCGTCGGGGGAGGACAGCACGTCGAGCCGGTCCTGCTCGTGGCACAGGGCCTCGGCCAGGTCGTTCACGGTCATGTGCGGCCGGGCCGCGAGGTTGGCGGCGATGATCCGCAGGGCCAGGGGCAGGTGCCCGCAGCGGTCGGCCAGCGTGGCCAGCGCGTCGGGGCAGCCGGTCAGCCGCTCCTCGCCGACGCTGCGCACCAGCAGCTCCCGGGACTCGTCGGCGGACAGCACGTCCAGCGTGATCCGGTACGCCCCGTCCCGCGCCACCAGGCCGCCCAGCCGGTTGCGGCTGGTGACCAGCACCATGCACGTCTGCGAGCCGGGCAGCAGCGAGCGCAGCTGATCGGTGCTGGCCGCATTGTCCAGAACGACCAGAATGCGCTTTCCCGCTATCAGGCTGCGATACATGCTGGCCTGTTCCTCGGCCGCCGACGGCACCTGGTGCGCCTCGACGCCGAGGCCTCGCAGCAGCTGGCCCAGCGCGTCGATGGCCGACAGCGGGGGCTGGTTGGGGTCGAAGCCGCGCAGGTTCACGTACAGCTGGCCGTCGGGGAAACGCCCGGCGATGGTGTGCGCGAAATGCACGGCCAGCGCGGTCTTGCCGATGCCCGCGATGCCGTCGATGGCCGCGATCAGCACGCCGCGCTCAGTGGTGTCCAGATGCCGGCGCAGCAGCGCGAGTTCCGTGTCGCGGCCGGTGAAGGTGTTGATGTCGTGGGGCAGCTGCGCCGGCACGACGGGCCCGCCGAGCGGCGCCGCCGGGGCGGCGGCCGGGCGGGGCGCGCGGTCGGCGAGATCGGGGTCGTTGGCCAGGATTCGGGCGTGCAGACGGCGAAGCTCCGGCCCGGGCTGGACGCCGAGCTCGTCGGCCAGCGTCCGGCGCGTCTCCGCGTACACCTCAAGGGCCTCGGCCTGCCGCCCGCAGCGGTACAGGCCGCTCATCAGCAGCCCGCGCAGCTTCTCCCGCAACGGATGCTCGTGCACCACCCGCGACAGCTCGGCCACCACGTCGGTGGCCCGGCCGGTGTGCAACATGAGCGAGGCTCGGTGCTCCACGGCGGTCAGGTACAGCTCGGCCAGCCGCGTCCGCTCCAGCTCCGAGAACGGGCCGGGAATGCCCGACAGCGGCGCGCCCCGCCACAGCGAGATGGCGCTTTCCACGTGGGACAGCGCGCATTGCGTGTCGGTCCCGGCCTGGCGCATGGCCGCGATGTGCGTCTCGAACGCCGTCAGGTCGACCTGGTCCTCGGACAGCCGCAGCAGGTAGCCGGAGCCGGCGCTGGCCAGCACCTGGGACGGCGCCCGGTTGGTGCGGTCCGGCTCAAGGGCCCGCCGCAGGCCGGCGATGTAGGTGTGGACGCTGCCCTCGGCGCTGGCCGGCGGGTGCTCGCCCCAGACGGAGTCGATCAGCTCGGTGCGGGACACCGCGCGGCCGGCGTTGCTGGCCAGCACCGCGAGCACTGCTCTCTGTCGGGGCGCGCCGAGATCGATCTCCACGTCCCCGCGCCAGGCGCGCACCGGTCCCAGCACCTCGACCCTGATGGTCGAGCCGGGATCGGTCTCGGGGACGGGCATCTGACCTCCTGTTCGCGCGACCAGTGTGGGCTCGGCCGCTCCGCACTGCCAGTTCCGGGGCGGTCAACGCGACGGACGGGGTGTCTTGTTCCCACTTACCGAGGCGTTTCCCCGCTCGTCGTATCACACCGCGCCCCACGGGGGGAACGGGCCGATCGTAGCGACAACAGGATCGCCACAACCAGAACCGTTGGCGGGTCAGGAAAAGGTGAAAGAGATTCGTACCAGTGGGAATGGCGAAGGGGGCTTTTCTCCACGCTGTGGAGAAAAGCCCCCTTCACAGGAAACTCTGAGACAGTCAGGCGGGGATGGTGGGGTACAACGGGAAGCGCTCGGTCAACGCCACCACCCGGGCCCGCAGCGCCGCCGCGTCGAAGTCCGGCGTGAGCGCCCGCGCGACGATGTCGGCCACCTCCCGGAAGGCCTCGTCGTCAAATCCGCGCGCGGCCAGCGCCGGGGTCCCGATCCGCAGACCCGATGTCACCATCGGCGGCCGCGGGTCGAACGGCACCGCGTTGCGGTTGACCGTGATCCCGATGTCGTGCAGGCGGTCCTCGGCCTGCTGCCCGTCCAGTTCGGACTTGCGCAGATCGACCAGCACCAGGTGCACCTGCGTGCCGCCGGTGAGCACGGTCGCGCCCGCCGCCACCACATCGTCACCGAGCAACCGCTCGGCCAGGATGCGAGCGCCGGTCAGGGTGCGCAGCTGCCGCTCCCGGAACGACTCGGACGCCGCCACCTTGAACGCGACCGCTTTCGCGGCGATCACGTGCTCAAGCGGACCGCCCTGCTGGCCGGGAAACACCGCTGAATTGATCTTCTTGGCCAGCGCCTGCTCGCAGAAGATCACGCCGCCGCGCGGGCCGCCCAGCGTCTTGTGCGTGGTCGTGGTGACCACGTGCGCGTGCGGCACGGGGCTCGGGTGCAGTCCGGCGGCCACCAGCCCGGCGAAGTGCGCCATGTCCACCATCAGGTACGCGCCCACGGAGTCGGCGATCCGCCGGAACTCGGCGAAGTCCAGCTGCCGCGGGTACGCCGACCAGCCGGCGATGATCAGCTTGGGGCGGTGCTCCTGCGCCAGGCGCTCCACCTCGGCCATGTCCACGTGGTAGTCGGACTCGCTCACGTGATAGGCCACGACGTTGTACAGCTTGCCGGAGAAGTTCAGCCGCATGCCGTGCGTCAGGTGCCCGCCGTGGGCCAGGTCCAGGCCCAGGATGGTGTCGCCCGGGCTCAGCAGCGCCATCATGGCCGCCGCGTTGGCCTGCGCGCCCGAGTGCGGCTGCACGTTGGCGTGCTCGGCCCCGAACAGCGCCTTCACGCGGTCGATGGCCAGCTGCTCGATGACGTCCACGTGCTCGCAGCCGCCGTAGTAGCGCCGGCCCGGGTAGCCCTCGGCGTACTTGTTGGTCAGCACGGAGCCCTGCGCCTCCAGCACCGCCAGCGGCGCGAAGTTCTCGGAGGCGATCATCTCCAGCGTGCCGCGCTGCCGGCCCAGCTCCGCGTCGACCGCCGCCGCGACCTCCGGGTCGAGCTCGTGCAGCGACGCCGTCAGCTCGACCGGCGTCACTCGCCCTCCTTGATCAGGGCGGCGTAGGCATCGGAGTCCAACAGGTCGTCGGGGTCGCCGTCGACGCGCACGGAGAACAGCCAGCCGTCGCCGTACGGGTCCGAGTTGACGGTCTCCGGGCTTTCCTTGACCGCGTCGTTGACCGCCACGACCTCGCCGCTGACCGGCGAGAACAGGTCACTGACCGACTTGGTGGACTCCAGCTCGCCGCACGGCTCGCCCGCCGTCACGGCGTCACCCTCGTTGGGCAGCTCCGCGTAGACGATGTCGCCGAGCTGCTCGGCGGCGTACTCGGTGATGCCGATGCGGGCGACGCCGTCGGAGACCGCCACCCACTCGTGCTCGGCGCTGTACCTAAGGTGGTCGGGGATGGTGCTCATGTCGAAGCCTTTCAGGATGAACGACGGTAGAAGGGCAGCTCGACGACGTCGACCGGGGTGATCGTGCCCCGGATGTCGACGGCGAGCGCGGAACCGGGAACGGCCCGGTCGGCGTCGACGTAGGCCATCGCGATCGCGTGGCCCAGCGTCGGCGACGGCGCGCCGCTGGTGACCTCGCCGATCCTCGCACCGTCGGCCGGATCCACCACCGGGTACCCATGCCTCGGCCCGCGCCGGCCGTCGGTGACCAGGCCGACCAGCTTGCGGGCCGGCGTCTCGGCCGAGGCCTTGGCCAGCGCGGCGCGGCCGACGAAGTCGCTGGGCTTGTCCAGCTTCACCACGCGGCCGAGGCCCGCGGCGTACGGCGTGAGTTCGGTGGTCAGCTCGTTGCCGTAGAGCGGCATGCCGGCCTCCAGACGCAGCGTGTCGCGGCACGACAGTCCACACGGGAGGATCTCGCCCGAGTCGGCGACCGCCTTCCACACGGCCTCGGCGTCCGCCGGCGCCACGAACAGCTCGAAGCCGTCCTCGCCGGTGTAGCCGGTGCGGGCCAGCAGCGCGGGCCGGTCGGCGACGGTGGTGGGGTAGGAGGCGTAGTACTTCACGGTCGACAGGTCGGTCGGCGTGAGCGGGGCCAGCAGCGACACCGCGCGCGGGCCCTGCACGGCGATCAGCGCGTACTCGGTGGAGGCGTCGCGGACCTCTGTCTCGAAGTCCTCGGCCCGGTCGAGCAGCTCGCCGGCCACCAGGGCGGCGTTGCTGGCGTTGGCGACGACCATGTAGTCCTGCTCGCCGGTGCGGTAGACGATCAGGTCGTCCAGGATGCCGCCGTCGTCGCCGCAGATCATGGTGTACCGGGCGCGGCCGACGCCGATCGCGGAGGCGTTGCCGACCAGGGCGTAGTCGAGGGCCTGGCCCGCCTGCGGGCCGGAGAGCACGATCTCGCCCATGTGCGTGAGATCGAAGAGGCCGGCGCCGGTGCGCACGGCATTGTGCTCGGCGACGTCACCGGTGTAGCGCAGGGGCATCTGCCAGCCCGCGAAATCGGTGAACTTGGCGCCGAGGCGCTCGTGCACGTCGTGCAGCGGCGTGCGGCGTGGATCGGTGCCCATCAGGAGACCCCTCGTGTGGTGGAGTGAGCCTCCCCCTCTGTCATGGGCCTGAGAGTTTCACCGGCGAACCGGCTTTCCCCTTGGGCGAGGCGCGATGGGCACGCCTGCTTTTCAGAGTCGCCTGTCCCGAGCGGTAGGGGTGCCTGAGAGATTCCGGGGAGGATTTGCTCCTTCGGCGCCTGCCCGACCTCGACAGGACTCTCCCGCTCGGTGTGAGCAGCGAAGATGTACTTGTGCCGGCCACCGTATTTGGAGGTGGCCGGCACGGTCAAGATTCAAGCGTCGTACCCCTTCAGATCACACCCGAGCGCATGGCGTACGCGACGGCGTGCGGACGGTTGCGCAGGCCGAGACGGTTCATCACGGCGTAGACGACGTTCTTCACGGTGCGCTCCGAGTAGGAGAGCTTGGTGGCGATCTGGGCGGTGTCCCAGCCCTCGGCCATCAGCCGCAGCACGTCGATCTCCCGCGGGGCGAGCCCGGAGGCGGTGAGGCCGTTGGGCCGCAGCACCTCCTTGTGCAGGCGCTCCACCTGCGCGAGCAGCGAGCCGAGCAGCGTGGGAGGCATGTCCCCCATGCCCCGCTTGGCCGCCAGCACCGCGTGCACGAGACGCTCGCCGCTGGCCGCCGCCTTCGGCAGCACCGCGACCACGCCGCACTCCACGGCCGCCAGCAGGTCGGCGTCGTGGAACCGGTCGGTGACGAGCACGATCTTCACGGGCGTGGACTCGGCGGTCCGCCGCAGCAACCCCATCACATCGGCGTTGACCGCGTCGGCGCACACCACGAACACCTGAGCCTCGGACAGTCTGCGCTCCGGCACAACCTGGAGCTCGGCCCGCGCCCGCAGGCAGCTGATCGCGCCGGCCAGGGTGATCGGATCGCCCGCGTGGACGGCTACCCACACTCTGTCCATGGTGTGTCCTCCTCGCTGTGTACCCCCAGGAACACACTGTGCAACGACCTTCTTCAGAGGATCTTCACGCCGCCTCCATGTCGTAGAGAAAGTCCTGACCAGCGGTTTTGGCGAAGTCCACTCGATCGGGCGATCGCGACAAGGTAAAAACGGGCACCGGAACGTCGTGTTCGGGCACACTCTCGGGCCGATGGCCTGGGAAGTTCCTGGTTGACCTGGGATCGTCTCCAGTAGGCTGACCGCAGTCCCCCGCGCGAGCAGGAGGAGCCTGTTGGTCGTCGAGGATGCCGCCGCCACGCTGTCCCGGACCACCGCCGAACGGGCGCGATTGCCCGAACTCGCCGAGGTTCTCGCCGCCTGCGCCGGCCATCTCACCGATGAACTGCTCACCGCCGCCCGGTTCTGGCTGGCCGAGGGCCGCTGTCTGGACGTGGCCCGAGCAGTCGCCTTCGCCGTTGTCCATCTACACGTTCCGGTGACGGCGCACCATCACCGGACCTTGGTCGACGCCTTGGTGACGGGCGGTCATGATCCTGTCGCAGTCCGTGGCGTGGAGCCGGCCCGGTGGCCGGCCGCGCTGCCCTTCACGTTCGTGGACGGCGGCTGGTCCGGCGACGACCGCATGGACGAGGCCGCCGTCGCCGCCGTGGCCGACTATCCCGGCGGGCACGGCGTCTGGCGGGCGTGGCGGATGCCGCTCGACGGCTCGCCGTGGCCGGCGCCCAAGCGCGTCTATCTCATCCAGGCCGGCGAGCAGGTCGACGTGGTCGCGCTGACCGCCCGGACCCAGCAGTCGCTGGCCGCCGCCGGCGAGCCCGCGCCTCAGGTCGAGGCCTACACGGTCGGGTCGCGGCTGGCCGCATATCAGCTGACGGTGCGGCGCAACGGCACGCTGCTGTGGACCTGTCAGTCGCCAAATGTGGACCAAATCACACCTTGACGCGCTGCGTCTGTTCCTTCTCGCGCGTGTACCAGGAAGAATGACGGCGGGGGTACGACCCCGGTCGGACAACCGCCTGGCCGGGCTGGGGAGGAAGCTGGATGTCCGACAACGATGTCCTTGGTTCTGCCCTCCGGGTCGCCCTCCTGGGCCCGGTGCGGGGCTGGGCCGGGGATCGCGAGTTGGAGTTGGGCGCGCCGATGCAGCGCGCGCTGTTCGGCCTGCTCGCACTCAGCCCGAACCGGATGGTCGGTCGGTCGGAGCTCATCACCGCGCTGTGGGGCGAGGCCGCCCCGGCCAGCGCCGAGGGCAGCGTGCACACCTACGTGGCCGGTCTGCGCCGCGCCCTGGAGCCGAACCGGACGCATCGGGCGCCGTCCACGGTGCTCGTCAACGCCGGCCCCGGTTATCTGCTGCGGATGGAACCCGACAATCTCGATGTCACCGCCCTCAACGGACAGCGTGAGCGGGCTCGGCTGCTGCGCGGCGAAGGACATCCCGAACAGGCCGCGGCCGAGCTGGACTCGGCACTGGCGCTGTTCCGCGGCACCCCGTTCGACGGCCTGTCCTGTCCTTACGTGGAGCAGGAACGGCCGCGGCTGAACGAGCTGCGGCTGCTGGTGATCGAGGAGCGGGCCAGCCTGATGCTGGACCTCGGCCGGCACAACGACCTCGCCGCCGAGCTGCCCGCCCTGGTCCGCGAGCATCCGCTGTGGGAGCGGTTGCGTGGACTGCTCATGATCACCCTCTACCGCTGCGGCCGGCAGGCCGACGCGCTGGAGGCGTACCAGGACGCCCGCCGGGTGCTGGCCGAGGAGCTGGCCATCGAGCCGTCGCCCGAGCTGCGCCGGCTGCACGGCAAGATCCTGCGCAACGACCCCGAGCTGGCCGCGCCGCAGCCCGTCCGCTCGGTCGCCGAACCGCCCGCCGGTCCCGTACCAGCACAACTGCCGCACGACGTGCCCGGCTTCACCGGCCGGGCCGCCGAGATCGCCGAGCTGGACCGCTTCCTCGACGAGACCTGCAACTCCGTGCTGATCTCCGCCATCGACGGCGCCGGCGGCATCGGCAAGACCGCGCTGGCCGTGCACTACGCGCACCGCATCACCGATCGTTTCCCCGACGGGCAGCTGTACGTCAACCTGCGTGGCTTCGACCCCAAGCTGCCGCCGCTGATGCCAGTGGACGCACTGGGTTACCTGCTCCGTGGCCTCGGCGTGCCGGCCCGGCAGGTGCCCGCCGACCTTGACGACCAGGCCGGCATGTACCGCAGCCTCGTGGCGGGAAAGCGCATTCTGGTCGTGCTGGACAACGCCGCGAGCACCGATCAGGTTCGGCCGCTGCTGCCCGGATCCCCGTCCTGCGCCGTGATCGTCACCAGCCGCAACCGGCTGTCCGGTTTGGTCGCCCGGGACGGCGCCCGCCGCATCACCCTGGACGTGTTGAGCACCGACGACGCCGTCCGGCTCATGGTCGGCATGCTCGGTCGTCCGCGCGTCGACGCCGAGCCCCAGGCCGTGCAGGACCTCGTCCGGCTGTGCGGCAACCTGCCGCTGGCGCTGCGCATCGCCGGCGACCGCGCCGCCACCCATCCGCACCTGATGATGTCCGACCTGGCCGGCGACCTGTCCAACGAGCGCGACCGGTTGGACGTGCTCGCGCCCGACGACGACGAGTCCACCGCGGTTCGGGCCGTGTTCTCGTGGTCGTACCACGCCTTGAAGCCCGACGCCGCCCGTGTCTTCCGGCTGCTCGGCCTGCACCCCGGCCCCGAGTTCAGCACCCCGGCTGCCGCTGCCCTCACCGGCCTGCCCGTGCCCATGACCCGGCGGCTGCTCACCGACCTGACCGACCGTCACCTCCTCGGCGAGGTCGACCGCGACCGCTACCGTCTGCACGACCTGCTGCGCGTGTACGCCGCTGAGGAAGTCGAGCAGGGCGAGGACGAGCGGGACCGGTCGTTGGCCATGGAGCGCATGACCGACTGGTACCTCTACACCGCCAGCAACGCCGACAACGGTTTGCGGGGGCAGGCCAACGACATGCCCATCGGCACCCCGCCCCGGGAATGCGCCCCCCTGCCCTTCGCCGGCTACCTCCAGGCTTTGCAGTGGTTCGACACCGAGAACGAGAACCTCGGCGCCCTCGACCGCGTCGCCGGCGAGAACGGCCGCCACCTCACCGCCTGGCGGCTCGGCGTCGTCGTATGGGAGTTCCACCGCCTGCGCCGCGACTTCGACCAGCTCATCGCCTTCTCCCGCGTCTCCGCCCGCGCCGCCCGGGCCATGGCCGACCCCATCGGCGAGGCCCTGTCGCTGAGCTGCATCGCCGCCGCCAGCGCGCATCTGGGCCGCCAGGCCGATGCTGTGGTGGCGTTGCGTCAGATGCCTTCCGTCGAATACGGGCCTGGGGACACTCATCGGGAGATGAGCACCCTGTCCAATCTGGCCGAGGCGTATCGGGGCAGCGGGATGATCGGGGACGCGCTGGCGCACTACCGGCGTGCGCTGGGGTTGGCGCGTATCGCCGGGAGTCGTTGGCACGAAGGCGATCTGCTTCGGGGGCTTGGGGAGACGTACCTGGAGTTGGGGGAGCTCCAGCATGCGTTGGACTGCTGCCGCTCGGCGTTGACGATCTTCCGTCAGCTCGGGGATCTGTACGCGCAGAACACCGTGCTGCAGGATCTCGGTGGGACGCTGTTGGCCATGGGGCGGCAGGATGAGTCCGTCGCCGCCTTTGCCGACGCTGTGGCGATTGCTCGGCGTATCGGGCATCGGCACGCTGTCGACCAAGGGCTGCAAGGGTTGGCTGCCGCAAAGGCCGTCGCGTCCTGAGTGGACGGAACGGCAATCGCCGTGCTCCTAACCGGACCGCTCGGCGTTGGCGACGATGGCGTCGTGGACGTACTGGGACAAGCCCGGAACCATGGCATCGTAGTTCTGGCCACTGCGCTCGTTGTTGCGGTAGTGCACGGCCAGCTCGCGGTGGGTGGCGTGGTCGCAGTCGTGGAACCAACGGGCGGTGTGCTCGCGGTGCTGCTCGGCGAGGTCCATGGCGAGCGGGGACGTCGGCGGGGTGCCGGAGAGCATGGCCTCGGCCCAGGCGCGGTTGATGGCGGCGAGTTCGGCGCGGAGTTTTTCCCAATCCTGCTGGGAATAGCGGGCGGTGCGCTGTTGGCGCTGGACGAACTCCTTGCTGTCGCCCCACTTCTGGACGGCGGACGTGGCATGGGCGACGAAGTCCTGGCCGAAGACGGCGCGGCGCTGCTGGGGTGTCAGGCCGATGCCGGCGGCGCGGGCGGACAGCTCGTGGTCGATGACGGAGACCATGGCGGTGAAATGCGAGATGCGCTCGGTCAAGAGTTTTCGTTGGCGCTGAAGATGATGCTCGTCGGTGATGTCCCTGTCGGCCAACAGCGAGGCGATCTCACCGAGTTCGAGACCGAGCTCGCGGTAGAAGACGACCCGGGTCAAAGCCTGCACGTCGGTGTCGGAATACAGGCGGTAGCCGGCGGTGCTGCGCTTACTGGGCTGAACCAAGCCGATCTGGTCGTAGTGGTGCAGGGTGCGGATGGACACTCCGGCCAACTCCGCCGCCGCGCCCACGGTGTACTTGTCGTCTGCCATGAGATCACTGTGGGCCCTGACGTCACGTGAGGGTCAAATCGTTTGCCACGGGTGCTGACAATGGGCCCATGACCACGCTGACGAAGCCGACGCTGTGCCCCTCCGCTGACGCGGGGCGGGGCCAGCAGCAGCGGCGTGGTCGGGGAGGGTCGACGCCGCCCCGCACGTGAGCGGGGCCCTGGTCGCCGGGCTCGTCGCGGGCTTTGGCATTGCCATACCGGTGGGAGCGGTCGGGACCTACCTCATGGCACTCACGGCCCGGACCTCGCTGCGCACGGGCGCAGCGGCGGCCCTGGGAGTGGCGACGGCGGACGGCCTGTACGCACTGATCTCCACCCTCGGCGGCGCGGTGTTAGTGCCGGTGATCCAACCGATCACGGAGCCGCTGCGCTGGGTCTCGGCGGCGGTCCTGACGGCGCTGGCGCTGCGGGGAGCGGTCAAGGCGGTCCGGGACCACGGAAGGCCGCAGGAAGCCGGCACGGGGGAACTGACGGGGCCGGGCCGGGCCTACGTGGCCCTGCTCGGCATCACGCTGGTGAACCCGATGACCCTGATCTACTTCACCGCGCTGGTGCTCGGCGGCCCGACGGCCACGGACGGACCGGTGTTCGTCCTGGCGGCCTTCGCCGCCTCGGCCAGCTGGCAACTGCTGCTGGCCGGCGGCGGCGCGCTGCTGGGCCGGGCACTGTCGGGGCCGCGAGGGCGGCTGGCGACGGCGCTGGTGTCCAGCGCGGTGATCGTGGGCCTGGCGGTTGGCCTGCTTAAAGGGTGATGCCGCGAGCGTTGAGCCACGGCAGGGGGTTGATCTTCTTGCCGGACGGGTCCCACACCTCGAAGTGCAGGTGCACGCCGGTGGACTCGCCGCGGTCGCCCATCCTGGCGATCTGCTCGCCGGCCTGGACGTGCTGGCCGACGTGGACGGAGAAGGTGTCCATGTGGCCGTAGACGTTGATGCTGCCGTCGGCCAGGCGGACGCGGACCCACAGGCCGAAGCCGGAGGCGGGACCGGCGTCGATGACGACGCCGTCGGCGGCGGCCACGATGGGGGTGTCCATGACGTTGGCGATGTCGATGCCGTAGTGGAACGCGCCCCAACGGCCGCCGAAGCCGGAGCTCAGCACGCCCTGGGCCGGCTTGACGAACAGCGGGCGGTGGTCGGCCTGCCACTTGGCGGCGGCCTGGGCGGCGAGGTCGGCGGTGACCTTCTCGGTCGCGGTGAGCTTCTGCGCCTCGGCGGCGGCGTCGCCACCGCGCTGGATGGGCAGCACCTCGGGGGCGCCGACGGTGTCGCCGCCGATGCCGAAGGCGTTGGCGGCCTCACGGGCGTCGGCGAGCGGCTTGATGCCGTCGGTGGTGTGTTGCGCGGGGGTCAGCGTGCCGCCGTACGCGGCAGCGGTGAACGCGCCGAGTGCGACGGCGGCCACGGCGACGCGGCCACGGAGCGCGGACGGGGGAGGGGGTAGCCGGTGGGAGCCACGGGTACGCGTGGCATCGGCTTGCTCGATGCGCCTCGGGGTTGGCGCGGTGGAACGTTTCGAGCCGCCGGGGGAGCGGTACTGCGTCAAAGCCTGCCCTTCCGCCTCGGGGAGCCGGACCACTGCGAGCCGGGACGGGGTTCCCGGGCCGCCGCATTCGGGGTAGCGGCAGCGTGTCGCGTACGTGATCAGACCGTGACAACGGACCGCGAGAAGGTAACGAAGTCGATCCCCTAGGGGCAAGCCCTGGGAGGGGGCCTCCCTCGAACGGGTTTCAGCTGGAAAGCTCGGACGAGGCGCTATGACCGTGCGTGATCGGTGATGTGCGCAGGGGGTCGTACTGGCTGGTAGCCCGTTCGGACGGACGGTCGTGCCCGCGAACGAGGCAGCCCGCGACGAGCCGTGATGCACGTGAATCCACGGGCAGTGCCCAGTGACCGACATCACGCAGGCAGTGCTCCTCGATGTCCAGGTCCGGGTGGCTCAGCCGGGCGTTGGACTGCGGCAGCACGATCTGGTCGGCGGGCGTCCACACCGACACGAACCGGGTGCGGCAACCCGGCGCGGGCTCGTCCAGCTCGGCCAGCAACTGCGACCCCGGCCGCAGCTGACGCGCGAGCCCGGTGGGCATCAGGTACGCGGCGACGGTGCCCCGGTGCGGCGTGCCCAACGTGACCAGCGTGTCGATCCGCTCGTCGCCGCCGCGGCGCTGCACGTAGTAGCGCGCGATCAGGCCCCCGAGCGAGTGCCCGACCACGTGCACGCGGTCGGCCCCGGTCAGCTCGCAGACCTGCTCGACCTGCTCCCCGAACATCGACGCGGCCGTCCGCACGTCCCCGGTCACGGCGGTCAGCACGCTGTAGTTCACCGCGTGCACCACCCCGAATCCCCGACGGCGCAGCGCGGCTCCCAACACCGCGAACACGGACCGGTTGTCCCCTATTCCGTGCAGCAGCAGGATCGGGGTGCCCGCCGCGTCCATGGCCGAAACCAACAGTCCGCGGGCTCTTGGGGACATGGCGTCGGTCCGGTAGTGGGCGTACGGCCCGTCCGGGTGGAGGCGTTCCGCCGTTGCCCCCCACGGGTAGAGTGCGGCGTGCGCGGCCAGCCATGCCGATTCGACGGCAACACCCCGGAGGGTGCTGGCCAGTCGACCGAGCACGCCGTTACCCATACGAGTGACGGTAAATTAACTGTGCAACTTTTGCGATACGTATCAGTTCACGATTAGTCATCTCCTCGCTACAGCGTGCCCTTCCGTGTCGCGTTGTAGGGTCGCCCCCGTGAGTGAGCGGCCGAGGTCAACACACCCCCGTCTCGCCGATCGGCGGGCCGCCCGGAGCGGCGAGCCCGAAGTCGATCCAGAACCGCTGGACACGAGCCTGCGACCGGCCATCGCCGTCGCGGCGGCCGGGGCCGTGCTGCAGATCGTGGGGCTGGTCGTCGGCGTGGTCGACGCCCCGGCGGGCTACACGTCCTGGCCGCTGGCCGCCGTGCTGGCCCTGCTGCCGCCGATCGCCGCCGCGATCTTCGTGGGCAACCGCAGACCGGCCGCTGCCGGCGCGCTGCTGATGGTGTTCGCCGCCGTGTCGGTGGGCCGCGCCATTGCCGACGTGCAGCTGGCCGTCGATGCCAGCCGCGTGTCGCGGCCGGATCTGGTCGCGGTGGACGGCACGGTCCCGCCCAACGCCTCCTTCGGGTTGTGGCTGCTCATCGTGGGATTTGTCGTCACGGTGGCGGCCGGTGTGCTGGCCCGCGACCGTGATCGCCCGACCGACGAGGAGCCGCGCCGCGGCCTGGTCGTCGGCGTGGCCGGCCTCGGCCTGCTGATCGCGGTCGGCCTGGTGATGGCCCCCTTCGCGTCCGACAACCCGCTGCTGCCGGCCGACGGCGTGTTCGACTCGCCGGCGCTGGCCCTGGTCGGCGGCCTGCTGGTGGCCCTGGTGATGCCGGCGGGAGCAGCCGTCGCGGCGACCTCCGGCGACGCCGACTCGGTCCGTGGCGGCATCGTCGGCGTCGGGCTGGCCGCGCTGGTCGTGGGCCTGCCGCCGGCCGTCGCCGGCTTCGTGATCGACGACCTGCACCCGTCGGCCGGGCCGTGGATCGCCCTGGTCGGCGTCGCGCTGCTGGTGCCGTTCGCCTTCGTCTCGGTGGGGCGGCGGGAGCAGTCCCTCGACGAGGACGTCGACCTGCCGGGGCGGGGCAACCTGCACATCGGGGCCGGCGTCGTCGGCCTGGTCGCCGCCGCGTCCGGTCTGGTCGCCGTGGCGCTGCCGCTGCTGTCCCTGCCGGAAGGGGCCGCGGTGCCGGAGAACTACGCGATCCGGCTGCTCACGCCGGCCAGCGTCCTGGTGGGCGTGCTCGCCGTCGGGCTGCTGGTGCCGGCCTGGGCGGCGCTGGTGCGGCCGGCGTTCACGGTCGCCTGCGCCGGCATCGCGCTGGCCGTGGCCAGCGGCTTCGACAACGTGCTGTCGGCGACCGGCGTGATCACCAGCAAGGCCACCCCCGGCGCCGGCGTGTGGTTCGGGGCGCTGGCCGTGCTGCTGGCCCTGGTCGCCGTGATCATCGCGACGCTGGCCGGCGCGCTGGAGCGGGAGGACGTAGACCTGTCCGAACTGGCGGCTCGTCCCGTGCTCGGCTGGATCGCCGGCGTCGCGTCGCTGCTGGCCATCGGCGCCTTCGGGTTTCCGGCCGTCACCGGGCCGGAGTACGAGTCCGCCGGCCTGTGGACGTTCCGCATCGCCTCGACCGGCGCGGTCGTCGCCGTGCTCGCGGTGATCGCCGCCGCCGCGCTGGCCGCCCGATCCCGGCCCTCACGGGGCGCCGCACTGCTGTTCGGCGCCGCCGGCGTCGCCGTCGTCCGGGCCTTGGAGTTCGTGTTCACGGGCGCTCGCGCCGCCGGCTCCGCCCCGTCGCTGGGCACCTGGCTGGCCGTCGCCTGCGCTCTGGTCCTGGTTGTAGGCGGCGTGTTGGCTGTGTCCGCAAAGGGTGAATCAGCGGGCCTGGACTAGGGAGTCGCGAGGCCGCGCCGGTGCCTGGAGTGGTTGGCGGATTTCGACCGCCGCCACCCGACGCACCCCGCCACCCGAGCCGACGCGGCGGGCTAAATCCGGCAAGCGAAGGCACCGGATCTTCAGCGGCCTCGCCCCGCGCGGAACGCGCGGAGACAAGCACCGTGACTGACCTCACCCTCGTTGTAAGGCACCTCACCGGCCCCAGGGGGCGGAGACGTTCCGCAGGCCGATAGGGTCGGGCGAGGCCGTTGTCCAGTGGTTTTCCTCGGGTGTTACCGCCCCATTGACCTAGCGCGCGGCCACGTCCGACACCGACGTCGCAGGAGACCCGAGTGGACCTGTACGAGTACCAGGCGAAGGATCTCTTCGCCGCCCACGGAGTACCGGTGCTGCCGGGCTCCGTGGCCGCCACCCCCGCCGAAGCCCGCGAGATCGCGGCCCAGCTCGGTCAGACCGTCGTCGTCAAGGCGCAGGTCAAGACCGGCGGCCGCGGCAAGGCCGGCGGCGTGAAGCTCGCCGACACCCCCGATGACGCCGAGGCCAAGGCCGAGGCCATCCTGGGCCTGGACATCAAGGGCCACATCACCCGCAAGGTGCTGGTGACGCCCGCCTCGGACATCGCCGAGGAGTACTACGTCTCCTTCCTGCTCGACCGGGCCAACCGCACCTTCCTGGCGATGGCGTCGGCCGAGGGCGGCATGGAGATCGAGCAGCTCGCCGTCGAGCGCCCCGACGCGCTGGCCAAGATCCCGGTCGACGCCATCAAGGGCGTCGACCGGGCCAAGGCCGACGAGATCGTCGCCGCCGGCAAGTTCCCGGCCGAGGTCGCCGACCAGGTGGCCGACGTGCTGGTGCAGCTGTGGCAGACCTTCGTCGGCGAGGACGCCACCCTCGTCGAGGTCAACCCGCTGGTGCGCGACCCCGAGGGCAAGATCGTCGCCCTCGACGGCAAGGTCACCCTCGACGAGAACGCGGCCTTCCGCCACGGCACCCACGCCGAGCTGGTCGACCACGCGGCCGAGGACCCGCTGGAGGCCAAGGCCAAGGCCAAGCACCTCAACTACGTGAAGCTGGACGGCCAGGTCGGCATCATCGGCAACGGCGCCGGTCTGGTCATGTCCACGCTGGACGTCGTCGCCTACGCGGGCGAGAAGCACAAGGGCGTCAAGCCGGCCAACTTCCTGGACATCGGCGGCGGCGCCTCGGCCGAGGTCATGGCCAACGGCCTGGAGATCATCCTGGGCGACCCGGACGTGCGTTCGGTGTTCGTCAACGTCTTCGGCGGCATCACCGCCTGCGACGCGGTCGCCAACGGCATCGTCAAGGCGCTGGAGATCCTCGGCGACGAGGCCAGCAAGCCGCTGGTCGTCCGGCTGGACGGCAACAACGTGGACGAGGGTCGTCGCATCCTCGCCGAGGCGAACCACCCGCTCGTGACCGTGGTGGACACGATGGACAACGCGGCCGACAAGGCCGCCGAGCTCGCGGCTGCGGGGGTCTGACCGATGGCTATCTTCCTCACCGCGGACAGCAAGGTCATCGTCCAGGGCATGACCGGCTCCGAGGGCATGAAGCACACGCGGCGCATGCTCGCCTCGGGCACCAACATCGTCGGCGGCGTGAACCCGCGCAAGGCCGGCGAGAAGGTCGACTTCGACGGCCAGGTCGTGCCGGTGTTCGGCACCGTCGCCGAGGCCATCGAGGCCACCGGCGCGGACGTCACCGTCGTGTTCGTGCCGCCGGCCTTCACCAAGGCCGCCGTGATCGAGGCGATCGACGCCCAGATCGGCCTGGCCGTGGTCATCACCGAGGGCATCCCGGTGCACGACACCGCCGCGTTCTGGGCGCACGCCGTGGCCACCGGCAACAAGACCCGGGTCATCGGCCCGAACTGCCCGGGCATCATCAGCCCCGGCAAGTCCAACGCCGGCATCATCCCGGCCGACATCGCCGGGCCCGGCAAGATCGGCCTGGTGTCCAAGTCGGGCACGCTGACCTACCAGATGATGTACGAGCTGCGGGAGTTCGGCTTCTCCAGCGCCATCGGCATCGGCGGCGACCCGGTCATCGGCACCACGCACATCGACGCGCTCGAGGCGTTCCAGAACGACCCCGAGACCGCGGCGATCGTGATGATCGGCGAGATCGGCGGCGACGCCGAGGAGCGGGCCGCGGCCTACATCAAGGCCAATGTCACCAAGCCGGTCGTCGGCTACGTGGCCGGCTTCACCGCGCCCGAGGGCAAGACCATGGGCCACGCGGGCGCGATCGTGTCCGGCTCCGCCGGCACCGCGGCCGCCAAGAAGGAGGCCCTCGAGGCCGCGGGCGTCAAGGTCGGCAAGACGCCGTCCGAGACCGCCCAGCTCATGCGGGAGATCATCGCCGCGCTCTGAGTCGTCGTTCGGGTGAGGCGGTCCGCTGCTGGCGGGCCGCCTCGCTGCTTGTCGGGGCTTGTCCTTCCACAGTGTGTTCTCAGCCGATCAGGAGAACCGGGCATGGTCGGCGTACGTCCTACCGAGTGAATCCGATAGCGTTTTCGTCGACGCGCTGTCCAGACCAAGGGAGAGCACACCCATGACCTTCCCCTCCGGTGGTCCGGCACCGACCCCGGCCGCCAGGCCGGCGGCGACCCAGGAGCTCGACAAGCTCCTGCACATGGCCGCCGCGGGGCTGTCGGTGCTCGTCCTCGTGGCCGGCTTCTTCTCGTTCGCCCCGGCGGCGTCCGCATACGCCGTGGGCCTGGGTTGGATCCCGGCGCTCTACCTGATCGCCGGCGGCCTGTCGGCCCAGGTGCTGCTGCCCGGCAAGCCGGCCAAGCCCGGCTTCCTGCCCGGCCTCGTCGCCGTCGCGGTCACGCTGCCGCTGCTGTTCACGGTGTTCACCGCCGGCGCCACGGCGTTCGGCGCCTACCTGGTCCTCATCCTCGGCGTGCTGACCGCCGTCGCGGCCGTCGGCGGCTACCTGGTCGAGGCCGGCATCATCAGCGCCCCGGCGCCCAAGCCGCAGCAGCCGCAGCAGCCCGGCCAGTGGAGCCCGCAGACCGGCGGCTTCCCGCAGCCCCAGCCCGGCCAGCCCGGCGGCCCGTTCGCCCAGCCCGGCTACGGCCAGGCCACCCAGGTCGTGCCGCAGCCCCAGCAGCAGCCCGGCGGCCAGTACGGCGCCCCGCAGCAGCCCCAGCAGCAACAGGCTCCCGCGCCGCAGCCGACCCAGTTCATGTCCCACCCGGGCCAGTTCAGCCAGCCCGCGCCGCCGCCGTCCGCCCCCGGCGGCCAGCAGCCGCAGCAGCCCGGCACCCCGCCCGGCGGCTTCACCGCCCCGCCGCAGGGCTGACGCTCCCTTCTTCATGCAGGGAAGGACGCCTTACCCTCGTTGACCGCGGGTAAGGCGTCCTTCCCTGCATCAGGGGGCACCGCTCTGCGTGGCGCACGCGCGGACGGCTCGAAGGGATGCCAGAGTGTGACCGTGCCGGTCCTCCAGTCCACGCAACGCCGGCCTGCCGCGCCGCCCGCGCGGCGTCCGGCCCGGTCCCGCCAGGCACGGGTGCGCGTGCTGGCCTACGCCGCGATCGCCCCGATCGTCGGCGGCTACGCGATGGTCGCCACGGTGCTCGCGGTGGTCGTTGCCTCGGCGTCCAACATCCAGCTGACGGTGCCGGGCGTGCTGCTGGCGGCGATCCCCGGCTGGCTGGCGGCGCATCACGTGCCGCTCGGCCTGGGCACGCACTCGTTCGCGGTGCTGCCGCTGCTGCCGACGGCGCTGCTGATGGTGCTGGTCGCCCGCTCGGCGTCGCGCGCGGCCGGACGGCTGCACCTGCATGAGCCCTCGCAGGCCCGGCTGGTGGTGTTCCCCATCGCGGGCGCGCACGCCGTCGTGGGCCTGACGATCGCGCTGGTGCTGCGGAGCGGTCCCGTGACGGTGAGCCCGCCGGCGGCGTTCTTCGGCTGTGGGGCGGTGGCCGCGCTGGCGGCCACGATCGGCGTGGTGCGGCGCTGCTGCCTGCTGGACGTGGCGTTCTCGCGGGTGGATCCCGTGGTCGTGCGTGGCCTGCGGGCCGGGGCCATGGGCGTCGCCGGGATGGCCGCGGCCGGCGCGCTGGTGCTGGCCTTCGGCCTGATCACGCACTGGACGACGGCGACCGCGATCTTCGAGCAGAGCGGCTCCGAACTGGGCAGCGAGTTCGGCATGTTCCTGCTGACCGTGGCCTACCTGCCCAACGCCATCGTGGCGGCGCTGTCCTTCGCCATGGGGCCCGGCTTCACCATGGGCACCTTCTCCGTCACCCCGCTGCACCTGGCGATCGCCAAGCTGCCGGCGGTGCCGCTGTTCGCCGCGGTCCCCGCCAACCAGAGCCGCACGCTGCTGGGCCTGATGATCGCGCCGCTGGTCGTGGGCCTGTTCCTGGGCTGGACGTGCCGACGGATCGCGCCCCGGCCGCTGGCCCGGCTGCGCGGCGTCGCCGTCGCGGCGGCCGTGGTCGGGGGGACGGCGTTCCTGCTGGCCGCGCTGACCGGTGGACGGCTCGGCGGCGGCGTGTTCAGCCCCGTCACGGTGCCGGCCGGCCTGGTCGGGGCGGTGGCGCTGGGCTGGGTGCTCATCCCGGCCGGGTTGGTGGCCTTCTTCGCCGGCCCGAAGCAGGCCCGCAACGTGCGCCCGGTGCCGGTGGCCGTCGTACCCGAGGCCGTCGAACCCGAGCCCGTCGCCGAGGCCGAGCCCGTCATCGAGGCCGACGACCTCGAGGCCGACGGGGAGGCCGAGGACATCGAGGCGGACGACCTCGAGGAAGACGTCGAGGACGAGGACTTCGAGGACGAGCCCGAGAGCTACGAGTACGACCCCGGCGAAGAAGACCAAGAAGAGGACGAGCGGGACTACGAGGAGCTCGACGAGGCCGAGGAAGAGGCCGAGTTCGAGGATGACGTGATGGCCGAGCTGGAGGCCGAGGCCGACGCCGAATTGGCCGCCGAGGACGAGGCCGCCGAGAGCACGGTGGACGAGGCCGACGGCGATGAGGATCACTCGACGGCGCGGCCCGACGACAAGTAGCCGGACCTGGGCGTGAGCCCGTGGACCCGACCACTTACGCTGGTCATGACCGTGACCCGGCTCGCCAGGAGTTGACCCTGAGCACTCTGCACCGCGCCCGCGTCGTCGTGTTCGTCTCCGGTTCCGGCACCCTGTTGCAGGCCCTGCTGGACGCCGCCGCGACCGACGGCTACCCGGCGGACATCGTCGCCGTCGTCGCCGACCGGGACGGCATCGAGGGGCTGGCCCGCGCCGAGCGCGCCGGCGTGCCCACGCACGTCGTGAAGCTGCGCGACCACGCCGACCGGGCCGCCTGGGACCAGGCCCTGGCCGACCTGGTCGAGTCGCTGCGCCCGGACCTGATCGTGCTGGCCGGCTTCATGAAGCTGCTCGGCCAGCCGTTCATGGACCGCTTCGGCGACCGGGTGATCAACTCCCACCCCGCGCTGTCGCCCGCCTTCCCCGGCGCGCACGCGGTGCGGGACGCGCTGGCCTACGGCGTGCGGGTCACCGGCTGCACGGTGTTCCTGGTGGACAAGGGCGTGGACACCGGGCCGATCCTGGTCCAGGAGGCCGTGCCGGTCGACGTCGGCGACGACGAGGCCGTGCTGCACGAACGCATCAAAAAGGTGGAGCGGCGACTGCTGGTCGACGTGGTCGCCCGACTGGCCCGCGAGGGCTGGACCCTTCACGGACGAAAGGTGAGCATCCCGTGACCGAGGCAGGAACCGCGGCACGCCGTCCCGTGCGCCGCGCGCTGATCGGCGTTTCGGACAAGGCCGGACTGCTGGAGCTGGCCACCGGGTTGCACGAGGCCGGCGTGGAGATCGTCTCCACCGGCGGCACCGCCAAGGCGATCGCCGACGCGGGCGTGCCTGTGGTGCCGGTCGAGCAGGTCACCGGCTTCCCGGAGTCGCTGGAGGGCCGGGTCAAGACGCTGCACCCGAGCGTGCACGCCGGCCTGCTGGCCGACACCCGCAAGCCCGACCACCTCCGGCAGCTCGACGAGCTCGGCATCGCCGCGTTCGACCTGCTCGTGGTGAACCTGTACCCGTTCACCCAGACCGTGGCCTCGGGCGCGAGCCCGGACGAGTGCGTGGAGCAGATCGACATCGGCGGGCCGGCCATGGTGCGGGCCGCCGCCAAGAACCACCCCAGCGTCGCCGTCGTGGTCGACCCCGCCCGCTACGGGTGGGTGCTGGAGAACGTGCGGGCCGGCGGCTTCACGCTGCCCGACCGCCAGCGGCTGGCCGCCGCCGCGTACCGCCACACCGCGTCGTACGACGTGGCCGTGGCGTCCTGGATGGGCAACGTGCTCGCCTCCGACGATGAGGGTTCGGGCTTCCCCGGCTGGGTCGGCGCCACCTGGGAGCGGTCCAACGTGCTGCGGTACGGCGAGAACCCGCACCAGAAGGCCGCGCTGTACGTCTCCGGCGACGGCCGTGGTGGCCTGGCCACCGCGCAGCAGTTGCACGGCAAGGAGATGTCGTACAACAACTACGTGGACGCCGACGCCGCGTGGCGCGCCGCCCACGACCACACCGCCGCGTGCGTGGCGATCATCAAGCACGCCAACCCGTGCGGCATCGCCGTCTCCGGCGACATCGCCGACGCCCACCGCAAGGCCCATGCCTGTGACCCGGTCAGCGCCTTCGGCGGCGTGATCGCGGCCAACCGCGAGGTCACCGTGGAGATGGCCGAGCAGGTGGCGGAGATCTTCACCGAGGTCATCGTCGCACCGTCCTATGCGGACGGTGCGGTGGACGTGTTGGCGCGCAAGAAGAATGTCCGGATCCTGGTCGCTCAGCCGCCCGTGCGCGGCGGGGCGGAGTTCCGGGCCGTGTCCGGCGGCCTGCTCATGCAGACCGTCGACACCATCGAGGCCGACGGCGACGACCCGGCCAAGTGGACCCTGGCCACCGGCCCGGCCGTGGACGAGGACACCCTGACCGACCTGCACTTCGCGTGGCGGGCCTGCCGGGCCGTGAAGTCCAACGCCATCCTGCTGGCCCACGACGGCGCCACCGTCGGCGCCGGCATGGGCCAGGTCAACCGCGTCGACGCCGCCCGCCTCGCGGTGGCCCGCGCCGGTGACCGCGCCAAGGGCTCGGTGGCCGCCTCCGACGCCTTCTTCCCCTTCCCCGACGGCCTCCAGGTGCTGCTCGACGCCGGCGTGAAGGCCGTCGTCCAGCCCGGCGGCTCCGTGCGCGACGCCGAGGTCATCGCCGCCGCCGAAGCGGCCGGCGTCTCCCTCTACCTGACTGGGACGCGCCACTTCGCCCACTGAGGGCTGCTGTATGCAGGGAAGGACGCCTTACCCTCGTTCAACGCGGGTAAGGCGTCCTTCCCTGCATCAGGGGGTGTCGCGGAGTTCCAGCACGAATTCGGCGGCGCAGGCCGCCGTGCACGGCCACTGCTGGCCGCAGACCACGCAGCCGGCGTCCGTGCACTGGTGTGTGGTGAGCACCTCGGCCGCGTGGCGCCGGTAGCGCGCCAGCGAGTCGTTCCAGGCCTTCCCCGGCGTCGTCGGTGTTGGCTCCATTGCCATCACGACCTCCCACTCAGATGTACTGCGACCAGTGTGCTCCGGGTCACTCCAGGGTGAGTGGATGATCACTCCATAGGCGTGTCCCCGCCGCTTGACGACCTCAGTCGCGGTGGTGTCTACTTAGCCCATCGGTTCGAACGTGAGTTCGAACCAGGAGGTGGACCGGATCGGGGTCCGGCCAGCTCCGAAACCGCCGTCTTCCCCACGGCGGCCCGCAGGTGCAGGGGTGCGCACGCGGCCGTGAAGTGGGTGAGGAGGTGGCTGGTGTCCGGGTCGGCAACGGCGTCGTTGACCGCGCTCAACGGGGTGAGCGCAGCCAACGAGCTGACCCAAACACCAGTAGGGAAGGCGCTGCCGGTCCTCGACGGACTGGCCGGCCTGTTGCCGTGGGGCGGCCTGCGGCGCGGAAGCACCGTGGTGGTGCGCGGGTCCACCACGCTGTTGTTCGCGCTGCTGGCCGCTGCCACGGCCGAAGGTTCCTGGGCGGCCGTGGTGGGCATGCCCGATCTCGGCCTGGTGGCCGCGGACGAGCTGGGTGTGGTGGTGCACCGCCTGGCCCTCGTGCCCGCGCCCGGCCCCGAACTCGTCGCCGTGACCGCGGCCCTGCTGGACGGCCTCGACCTGGTCGCTGTGGCCCGGCAGCCGGCGCCGGCCGAGGCACGACGCCTGTCGGCCCGGGCCCGCAACCGTGGCTCGGTGCTCATCCCCCTCGGCAGCTGGCCCGGCGCGGACCTCGAACTCGACGGCAGCGGCCGTTGGCAGGGCCTCGGCGACGGCCACGGCCGGCTGCGCGGCCGGGAGCTGACCGTGCGATCCCGTGGTCGCGGCGCGGCCGCCCGCGGCAACCAGGTGCGGCTCACGCTGCCCGGCGGCTGGCCGGTCGACCTGCCCACGGACCGGCCGAACGTGGCCGCCGAGCCGGCCCGGCTTCGGTCGGTGACCTCGTGACGGCCGTGCGCACGCTCGTGGCCTGGTGCCCGGACTGGCCGGTGCTGGCCGCGACCAAGTCGGCCGGTCTGGCCCCGCACGTGCCGGCGGCGGTGTTGGCCAACAACCGGGTCGTCGCCTGCTCGGCGGTGGCCCGCACGGAGGGCATCCGGCGCGGCGACCGCAAGCGCAGCGCCCAGGGCCGCTGCCCCGAGCTGGTCGTGTTCGAGGAGGACCTCGACCGTGACGCCCGGGTGTTCGAGCCGGTCGCCGCGGCGGTGGAGAGGCTGGCCACCGGCATCGAGGTGGTGCGCCCCGGCATCGTGGCCCTGCCGGTGCGCGGTCCCGCCCGCTACTACGGCTCCGAGGCGGCCGTCGCCGAGCGTCTGATCGACCAGGTGGCGTCCGAATGCGACCTGGAGTGCCAGATCGGCGTGGCCGACGGCCTGTTCGCCGCCACCCTGGCCGCCCGGCGCGGGCTGGTCGTGCCGCCCGGTGGCAGCGCCGAGTTCCTGGCCCCGCTGAGCGCCATGGAGCTCAGCCCGCCCGGCGGCCCCGACCGCACCGACTTCGTCGACCTGTTGCGCCGGCTGGGGTTGCGCACCCTCGGCGCGTACGCCGCGCTGAGCGAACGCGACGTTGCCTCCCGTTTCGGCGCCGACGCCGTGGCCACCCACCGGCTCGCCCGTGGTCTAGAGGAACGGCCGCCGGCCAGGAGACGAACGCCACCGGAGCTTTCGGTAACGCATTCCCCCGATCCGCCGCTAGACCGCGTGGACGCCGCTGCGTTCGCCGGGCGCGCGCTCGCGGAGCAGCTGCACGAGAAACTCGCGGCTCGGGGGCTGGCCTGCACCCGTCTCGGCGTCCACGCGAGCACGGACAACGGTGAGGAGCTGGGGCGGGTGTGGCGTTGCGCCGAGCCGCTCACCCCCACCGGCATCGCCGACCGGGTGCGCTGGCAGCTCGACGGCTGGCTGCGGGCCGCGCCCGGCAGCAGGCCCAGCGCCGGCATCACCAGGTTGTGGCTCGACCCCGTCGAGGTGGTCGACGCCACCGCGCTGCAGCTCGGGCTGTGGCACGGGGGCAGTGAGGATCCGGGAACCGGGGCCGAGCGGGCCGGCCGGGCCTTGGTCAGGGTGCAGGGGCTGCTCGGTCCCGATGGCGTTGTCACCGGCGTGCTCGGTGGCGGACGCGGGCCATCGGACCGGGTCCGGTTCGTGCCGTGGGGCGAGGAACGCCTCCCCGGCGCCGATCCGGATGCACCGTGGCCGGGCCGGCTGCCGTCGCCGTCCCCGGCGACCGTGCCGGCCGAACCGGTGGCCGCCGTGGTGCTCGACGCCGCGGCGGCCCCGGTCGGCGTCAGCGGGCGGCACCGCCTCACCGGCGTCCCCGCCGCCGTGTCCCTGGCCGGCGGGCCCGCGCGGTCCGTGGTGGCCTGGGCCGGTCCGTGGGCGGCCGAGGAGGCCTGGTGGGAGCCGTCCGGCGGTCGTCGCCGGGCCCGGCTCCAGGTGCTGCTGGACGGAGTCGAACAGACCGCGCTGCTGTTGGTCCGGGAGGGCCGAACGTGGGCGGTGGAAGGGGTGTACGACTAGATGAGCGACGATCAGTGGGAGACCACCGCCTGGGAGTCCCAGGGCGACCCGTGGTTCACCGAGCCCTCATGGCCCACCCGGCAGCCTTCCCTGCCCGCGTGGTCCGCCCTCGAATTCACCCAGCTCATCCCCGCCCCACGCCGCTCGACAGAATACGACCGCCCCTAACCGCCCCCGCGAGTCACGCTCTCCGACACACCGAAATACGGTTTCGGGCAGAGCCGGATGTCAGACGGGACAGGAGGACTGGAAGGCCAGGCGGGCGTCGGCGGTGGCGGCGATGCGGGTGAGCTCGTCGTCCAGCGCCATGAACACCTGCCAGGGCTCACCGGGCAGGCGGGCCACGACCAGCTGCTCCAGGTCCGGCACGCGCTTGGCCTTCCAGGCCTTGTCGGCCAGGCTGACGACCAGGTCCTCGGCGGTGATGTCCGGCGCCGTCCACGAGGCGTGGGTGGCGGCGAAGCGGGCCAGCTCGGCCGGAATTCCTTGCGACAGCAGGAGATCGCGGCCGGCCGGCTCGTGGCGGTGGCCGGGGCCGGACAGCTCGTCGACGTGGATGGTCTTGCCGATGTCGTGGGTGGCCGCTCCAAAGAGGACGGCGTCGGCGTCGAGCGGCAGCCGGCCGTCGAACCAGTCGACGAGCTGAGCCGCGACATCGTGCACGGCGCGAAGGTGGGCGGCCAGTCGGGGCGGGGCATCGAGTCGGAGCAGCAGATCCTCGACGGGGGACGGTAGCGGGCGGAGGTCCGATTCGGTCAGGGCGCGGCGCAGCACACCCTCGAAGATAACCATCCACCCGCCACAATCGGGCGATTGTTCGCGGCGGCGGCGAATGCCAGCCTGGACGCCATGTCGAGCGACTTCCAACGCCGGAAGATCGTCGCCGTCTTCAGCGCCATGGACGTCGACGGTGACGGGTTCCTGACCGAAGGGGACTTCCAGGCCCTGACCGACCGCTGGAACGGGATCCGGGGCTGGCTGCCGGGCACCGAGGGGCACGAGAAGCTGACCGGGATCATGATGGGCTGGTGGCAGACGCTGCTGGCGGCGTCCGACCGCGACCGGGACGGCAAGGTCTCGCTGGACGAGGTGCTGCTCGTGGTGGACGAGCTGCACGAGGAGCCGTCGGCGGTCGGCGGCACCGCCAACGCGATGTTCGACGCCGTCGACGAGAACGGCGACGGCGAGATCTCGGCGGCCGAGTACCGGCAGGCCATCGAGGCCTGGACCGGCCGGGCCACGGACACCGACAACATCTTCCCGATCCTGGACGGAAACGGCGACGGCCACCTGTCCCGCGAGGAGTTCGTGCAGCTGTGGACGGAGTTCTGGGCCGGCAACGACCCGAGCGCCGCCGGCAGCCTGGTGTTCGGCTGGGTCGCCGCCCACTGATCCTTGGCGTGCCAGGGTTTCTACGGCGTGGCCTCTTCGGACAGCGAGGCCGACTGCCAGCCGTAGTCCTGGCGCCATGCCTCACGATGGGCCCAGCTCACGAACAGCGCCGCGACGTCGGCGGGCTCGTCGAGCTCGGTCCACACGTCCTCGCCGTCGCGCCGCTCGATCAGGAACGGGCTGTCCGCCTCGCGCCAGGTCTGGAGGTACACGCCGGGTTCCCGCTCCGCCACCGCGAACCGGTCGCCGACGCCGCCGATCCGCTCCAGCAGGGCGTGCAGCTCGGGCTCGGTGAGACCGGACAGCACGGCGCCGTCCTCGGTGGCCACGGTGATCGGCAGGGGGTCGTTCGCTCGTTCCACCGCCCCATTTTCCCAGCCCTGCGGCCAAAAATCGCCCCTTCCCGGCAAAAAGACCGCTGACCTGCGGTGATCATCCACCGCGCTGGCCCGTCTACTGCACCTGATCGGTCGGGCGCAGCAGGATCTCGTTCACGGAGACGTGGGCGGGCTGGTCTACGGCGTAGAGGACGGCGGCGGCCACGTCGGCGGCGTCGAGGGTGCGCAGGGAGCCGTAGAGGGACGTGGCCATGGAGCGCATGGCGGGGTCGGAGATGTGGGAGGGGAGCTCGGTGTCGACCATGCCGGGCTCGATGGTGACGACGCGGACGCCCCGGGCGGTGACCTCCTGGCGGAGGGACTCGGTGAAGGCGTTGAGGCCGAACTTGGTGGCGGCGTAGACGCCGCCCATGGCCGACGCCGTGCGGCCGGAGGTGGACGAGATCTGCACGAGGGTTCCCTTGCGTGCCAACAGGTGTGGCAGGGCGGCGTGGGTGACGTAGAGGGCGCCGAGCAGGTTGGTTCGCACCATGCGGTCCCACTCGGCGGTGTCGGCGTCGAGGATGGGGCCGGTGAGCATGATGCCGGCGCTGTTGACGACGAGATCCAGTCCGCCGAACTCGGCGACCGTGCGGGAGACGGCGTCCTGAACGGACTCCCGCGAGGTGACGTCGAGCTCCAGCGGGAAGAAGTCGCCGAGGCGGGAAACCCGGCGGGCGCCGGCGGCCACGTGCCAGCCGGCGGCGGAGAGCGCGGCGGCGGTGGCGGCGCCGATGCCCGATGAAGCCCCGGTGACCAGGGCGATCTTGTCTGACATGAAGAGCCTCCGAGAGTAAGCGGACCGAGCGGTCACCTTACGAACCGTAGCAGCTAAGCGGACCGAACGGTCAGGTTATGCTGGTCACATGAGAGCGGACGCGGTGCGCACCCGGAAGCAGCTGCTGGACGCGGCGGCGGAGCTGTTCGCCGCGGGTGGCGCGGAGGTCTCGGTGGCGGAGATCGCGGAGCGGGCCGGCATCGGCAAGGGCACGGTGTTCCGGCACTTCGCCACCAAGGAGGACCTGATCGCGGCGATCGTCGGGGACCTGCTCGACGACCTGGTCGACGCGGCCGAAAAACGGGACAGCCTCAGGGAGTTCATGGTCTACGGCGTCGGGCGGCTGGCCGACAACCGGGCGCTGTGCGAGGTGGCGAGCGGTTCGGTGCGGCACCCGGACGTGCAGGCGGGTATGGAAAGGCTCAACGAAGCGGCGCAGCGGCTCGTCGACCGGGCGGAAACCCGCGAGGGTGTCACCGGTCGGGATGTGGTCCTGCTGATGACCGGTGTGCACCAGGCGGCCGCCCCGCTGCGCGATGCCGAACCCGAGCTGTGGCGGCGCTACCTGGGCTTTCTCCTCGACGGCCTCCTTGACACAGGGAGCTCAGCACCGCATAGTCGAACGTAGGTTCTAAGGAGGTCGGCGCATGGGCTGGAACAATCCACCGATCCGCTGGCGCGACCTCGAACGCACGCTGTCCGGCCGTCCCGGCGTGATCCCGGACGGCGGCGACGCCCCCGGCTACAGCCGCAAGCGCGACGGCTACGAGAAGCCGACGGACATGCCGTCGCAGCTGTCGCCGGAAACCACGGTGTACGGCGAACGCAAGCGCGTGCCGTACGCGGAACTGCACTGCCACTCCAACTTCAGCTTCCTCGACGGCGCGAGCCACCCGGAGGAGCTGATCGAGGCGGCCGGCCGGATGCGGCTGGACGCCATCGCCATCACCGACCACGACGGCATGTACGGCGTGATCCGCTTTGCCGAGGCGGCCAAGGAAGTCGGCATCCGGACCATCTTCGGTTCGGAGCTCAGCCTCGGGCTTTCCATGCCACAGAACGGGATCGCCGACCCGGAGGGCAACCACCTGCTGGTATTGGCCCGCAACCCGGAGGGCTACGCGGCGCTGTGCCGGGCGATCACCAAGGCGCAGCTGGACGGCAAGGAGAAGGGCCGGCCGGTCTACGACCTCGACGAGGTGGCGGCCGAGGCCGACGACAACTGGGCCGTGCTCACCGGCTGCCGCAAGGGAACCGTGCGCACGGCGCTGGCCGCCGAGGGTCCTGAGGGCGCCGAGCGGGAGATTCGAAGACTGATTTCCTTGTTCAGCAAGAGAAACGTGTTCGTGGAGCTGACCGATCACGGCCTGCCGGAGGACACCGACCGCAACGACGTGCTGGTGGAACTGGCCCGCAAGTGCGAAGTCCAGTACGTGGCCACGAACAACGCGCACTTCGCGACGCCGGCCCGCAGCCACCTGGCCGGCGCGCTGGCGGCGGTGCGGGCCCGGCGCAGCCTGGACGAGATGGCCGGCTGGCTGCCGGCGTCGAGCGCGGCGCATCTGCGCACCGGCGAGGAGATGATGCATCGCTTCCATCGCTACCCGGAAGCCGTGCACAACGCGGCCATCCTGGGGGTGCAGTGCGCCTTCGACCTCGACCTGCTGGCGCCGAAGCTGCCGCCGTTCCCGGTGCAGCCCGGGCACAGCGAGGACAGCTACCTGCGGCTGCTGACCATGCGCGGGGCCCGCAAGAAGTACGGGTCGCCCACCACGAACCCCAAGGCGTACAAGCAGATCGAGCACGAGCTCAAGGTGATCAGGGACCTGAAGTTCCCGGGCTACTTCCTGATCGTCTGGCAGATCGTGGAGTTCTGCCGGCAGGCCGACATCCTCTGCCAGGGCAGGGGATCGGCCGCCAATTCGGCGGTCTGCTACGCGCTGGGCATCACCAATGTCGATGCGGTCAAACACAATCTGCTGTTCGAGCGCTTCCTCGCGCCGGCACGGGACGGGCCGCCGGACATCGACCTGGACATCGAGTCCGACCGCCGCGAGGAGGCCATCCAGTTCGTCTACAGGACCTACGGCCGCACCTGCGCGGCGCAGGTGGCCAACGTGATCTCCTACCGGGCCAAGTTCGCCGTCCGCGACATGGCTCGCGCGCTGGGCTACTCCGCCGGCCAGCAGGACGCGTGGACCAAGCAGATCGACCGCTGGGGTCCGTTGAAGACCACGGAGGAGGAGCGCGACCACGACATCCCGGACCTGGTGGTGAACCTGGCCAACCAGCTGGAGGGTTTCCCGCGGCACCTGGGCATCCACTCCGGCGGCATGGTCATCTGCGACCGGCCGGTGAGCGAGGTGTGCCCGGTGGAGTGGGCCCGCATGGAGAACCGGTCGGTGCTCCAGTGGGACAAGGACGACTGCGCGCTGGCCGGCCTGGTCAAGTTCGACCTGCTGGGCCTGGGCATGCTGTCGGCGCTGCACTACGCCGTGGACCTGGTGCAGGACTTCGAGGACGTCACGGTCAATCTGTCCACACTGGACCTGGATGACCAGAAGGTCTACGACATGCTGTGCAAGGCCGACACCGTGGGCGTGTTCCAGGTGGAGAGCCGGGCGCAGATGGCGACGCTGCCCCGGTTGAAGCCGCGCGAGTTCTACGACCTGGTGGTGGAGGTGGCGTTGATCCGCCCCGGCCCGATCCAGGGCGGCTCGGTGCACCCGTACATCCGGCGGCGCAACGGGTTGGAGCCGGTGAAGATCGACCATCCGCTGCTGGAGAAGTCGCTGCGCCGCACCCTTGGCGTGCCGCTGTTCCAGGAGCAGCTGATGCAGATGGCGGTGGACGTGGCCGACTTCAGCCCGGCCGAGGCCGACGAGCTGCGTCGGGCCATGGGGGCCAAGCGGTCCACGCACCGGATGGAGCGGCTGCGGGAGCGCTTCTACGCCGGCACGGCGGCCAACGGCATCACCGGCGAGCTGGCCGACGACATCTTCCGGAAGCTGTTGGCCTTCGCCAACTTCGGCTTTCCGGAGAGTCACGCGCTCAGCTTCGCGCACCTGGTCTTCGCGTCGGCCTACCTGAAGCTGAACCACCCGGCGGCGTTCTGCGCGGCGCTGTTGCGGGCGCAGCCGATGGGCTTCTACTCGCCGCAATCGCTGGTCGCCGACGCCCGCCGGCACGGCGTCACCGTGCACGGGCCGGACATCAACGTCAGCCTGCCGCACGCCACCCTGGAGCTGCCCGGCCCGGCGATCCGGCTCGGCATCGGCACGATCCGCACCATCGGCGACAAGCTGGCCGAGCGGATAGTGGACGAACGTGAGGAGAACGGGCCGTACCGCGGCATGGTCGACCTGGCCGGCCGGATCGGGCTGACCACGCCGCAGCTGGAGGCCTTTGCCACCGCTGGTGCGTTCAAGAGCCTTGGCCTGGAACGCCGCGAGGCGTTGTGGGCCGCCGGTGCCGCCGCGCGGGAACGTGCGGGCCGCCTGCCCGGGACCGTGACCGGCACCGACGCGCCGATGCTGCCCGGCATGGACGAGGTGGAGGTCGCCGCCGCGGACGTGTGGGCTACGGGCATCTCACCCGACAGCTACCCGATCCAGTTCGTACGGGGAAAGCTGCGGCAGATGGGCGCGATCGCGGTGGCCGATCTGTCCAAAGTGGACGACAAGACCCGGGTGCTGGTCGGTGGCGCGATCACCCACCGGCAGCGGCCGGCGACCGCCGGCGGGGTCACGTTCCTCAACGTGGAGGACGAGACCGGCATGCTGAACGTGGTGTGCAGCGAGGGATTGTGGCGGCGCTACCGCCGGGTCGCCCGCACCAGCTCGGCGGTGCTGGTGCGGGGCGTCCTGGAGAAGGCCGAGGGGGTGATCAGCCTCAAGGCGGATCAGTTGCGGCACCTGGACATCCGCGTGCCCTCGACCTCGCGTGACTTCCGTTGACCGAGGGTTCGATGGTCAAGCGGGCAACGGACGGTGGCGATCGGCTGGCCGCGGATCTACTACGCTCGACTCGCCGCCGCGACCGGCATCCGAGGATGCCGGCCGGCCGGGAGGAGGGCTGCGGGGATGACCGAACCCGAGCATGGGCGTGTTGATCAGCAGGCTTGGCATGGGACCGCCCCACCGTCCAAGTCGCGCCGGACGGCCTGGATCGTGACCGGCGTCGTCGCGCTGGTGGTCGTGCTGGGTGCCGGGGTGGCAATCGGTGTCGTCCTCAGACAGTCCGCCGGCCAGCCGAAACCGGCCACACCGGCCGCGGCCCCGGTCTACTCGATGAACGCGGTCACCAACGCCTGCGATCTCGTCGATCCCGCTCCGCTGACGACATGGTCGCCCACCCCAACCGGCCCACCCCAGCACCGGGAGGTCCGCCCGAGTGTCACCGGCGCCGGCAGCTTGAGCTGCCGGCTCGGCTATACCAGCGACAATGTCGTGAACACGGCCGAAATCATCGTCGACGCCGAGTTCACCAACGGCAGCGCCCCGGCTGCCTACGACAACTGGCAACGCGGTGACGCGGCCGAGACCGGCGTCGGCAAGGCATCCGGTCCGGTCACCGGAGTCGGGGCCAAGGCCTACTGGCACACCGAGGTTTTCGGCGACCTGGTCACCGACACGCGGTACCTGCTGGCCGTGCTGGACGGCAACGTTTCGGTGCGCGTGCGGCTCAACGTCAGCCGGGACAAGGACGATTCCCCGGTGCAGCGCGAAGAACTGGAGTCGATCGCGAAGGCCGAGGCCCGCAAGGCGTTGACCGGGCTGAAGCAGAAGTAGGGGGATGTGGCACCGATGACTGATTTCCCGGGCGGCGCTGACCGGCCCGATCCCGCCGCCGGGCCGCCGAACCCGACTCCGGTGGATCGGCCCGGCCCGGGCCAGGTTGCGCCTGACCCGGCTCCGCCGGCATCCGCTCCCGTTCCAGCCGCGCCCACATCGGGGTACGCCCCGGGCTGCGGTCCCCGGCCGGGCTATCCGCCGCCCGCCGCCCCGCCCGGCGGGGCCAAGGCCGGACCGATAGTGGTCGTCGCGATCGGGCTGGTCACGGTGCTCGCCGTCGGAGTGGCGATCGGATTCCTCGTCAGCGGCTCGTCCAATCAGGCCGTGCCGACGTCGGTTCCGGCTGCACCGAGCCAGGTTCCGACCACGACCAGCACCCTGCCCGCCGCGCCGGCGGGCAAGTACTCGATGGCGGCGATCACCAACGCCTGCGATCTGCTCGACCCCACACCGTTGACCAAGTGGTCGACCAAGCTGGTAGCGCCGGTGCACCAGGAACTCCGGCCCGACGGCGGTTACGGCGGCGGTCTGACGTGCCGTCTGAACTACACCAGCACATCGCCCACCGACGGCGTCACCACCGACCAGGCCGGCATCGGCGTCAGCGTCGATTTCACCTCCGCCGGGCAGCCACCCGACTACGACCGGTGGAACAACAACGTGCAGCCGGGGTGGAGCACCGGCACGATCCCTGGACTCGGCGCCCGCAACCACTGGGTCGGGATCGCCGGGACGGACCCATCCCCGGGCGGGAGCTACGTCGTCAGGGTGCAGGACGACAACGTGTCGGTGGAGGTCCAGGTCGCGGTCCTCCGTGCGCGTGGCGAGGATCCGCCCAAGCTGGACGATCTCGCCACGATCGCGCAGTCCCAGACGCGGACCGTGCTTGATCGGCTCAAGAAGCCGTAGGCGTGACCCTGCGGCGGGCCTCGTCGGTGACCGGGGTGAAGAGGTTGACCAGGTTGCCGTCGGGGTCGCGGAACAGCAGCGACCGGTTGCCCCACGGCATCGTGGTCGGCTTCTGCACGATCTCAGCAACGACGCCGGCCAGCCGTTCGTACTCCTGGTCGACGTCCTCGACCAGGAACTCGATGATCGCGGTGCGGTTCGACTCGGGCACGGCCGCACCGGCGCTGAACAGCGCCATCGTCTCGGCGCTGCCGATGGCCAGCGTGCACGACGGGCCCACGAGCTCGGCGAACTGCGGGGCCGGCCGTCGGGCTTCCTGGCCGGTCACCTGCTCGTAGAACTCGGTCAGGCGGGCGACGTCGTTGGTGATGACGCGTACGGACACAAGCTGCATGACGGGTCCTCTCCTAGGTGGTCGTCCGTCACGCTAGAGGCAATACTGGACAGTATCCGCCCGGTATTGAGAGGACTTCTCCGTGGCCCGGCCCATCGCCCGCGTACTGGCCCTGCTGGAGATCCTGCAGGGCGGCGGCACCAGGACCGTCGCCGAGCTGGCCGCCCGGCTCGAGGTGGACGAGCGCACGGTCCGTCGCTACGTCGACCACCTCCACGACCTGGACATCCCCGTCCGTGCGATCAGAGGCCGGCACGGCGGGTACCGCCTGGCCCCGGGTTATCGGATGCCGCCGCTGATGCTCACCGACGACGAGGCGCTCGCCGTCCTGCTCGGCCTCGTCACGGGCCGGCGGGCGGGGATGATCAGCACCGCCGCCGAGAGCGCGATCGCCAAGGTCCGCCGGGTGCTGCCCGACGCCCTTGGCCGAAGGCTCGATGCGCTGCTGGAGATCGCCGACTTCACGACGCCGCCACGGTCGGCGCTGACGACCGAGGCCGCGACCCTGCTGACCGTCGCCGAGGCGGCGCGGAACCGTCGTCCGGTCGAGCTCGGCTACACCGCCGGTCACGGCGGCGACAGCCGGCGCGTCGTCCATCCGTACGGGATCGTGGCGCACTCCGGTCGTTGGTATCTGACCGGCTTCGACTCGGCCAGCGGCGAGGTGCGCACGTTCCGCGTCGATCGGATCAGGGGCGTCGCGACGAGCACCGGAACCTTCGACGTGCCAACCGGATTCGCTCCCGCCGAGCAGGTACTGACCGCGATTGCCGAGGCGCCGCACCGACACGAAGTGTCGGTGCGGATTCAAGCGACGCCGGAACAGATCCGGGCCGTCCTTCCTCCCTCGATCGCCGCCCTGGAGCAGACGGATTCCTGGGTGCGGGCGAGGATCCGGGCTCAGGAGCTCGACTGGATACCGCCATTGCTGGCCGCACTCGACCGACCGTTTGTCATCGAGCAGCCGGACGCGCTCCGAGATTTGGTGCGAGCACTGGCAAGTCGGCTTGCCGGCCATGCCGGGGAGTGATCACCCGCGGGGGCGTCCGGTGGCGGCGTCGACCGTCTCGGCCTGACCGCCCGTGGTGACGACAACCGTGTCACCCTTGTCTGCCACCACCACCTCGTTGCCGATCCGCAAATCGGGCGCCGATGTTGTCCACCGGTGCTCGCCGTCCGGACCGGCCGCGAACAGTTGGAACACACCCACGCACAGTTCGACGACGTACAGCGTGCGCACGCCGCCGACGGCGCTGATGCCACAGTCCTTGTCCAGCTGAATCGTGCTCTCACGGCCGTCCGCGTCGAAGTATCGGACGTGTTCCGCGTCGAGTTGCAGCACGAGCCCCGATCCGAACGGGAAGAATTCGTACGACGGGTGTTCCCCGGGCAGCCCCTGCCAGCTGCTGCCCGCGGACAGCGTCCGCTGCCAGCGCAGTTGGCCGCTGACAGCATCGAAGGCCAGCGCGTCCTGTTCGTCCACGCGTTGGACACGCATGAACACCGTGCTGCCGTCGCCGCTGAGCTTGACCGCCGGAAACCTCCAGCCGCGGGACCGGTAATGCCAGCGTTCAGCCCCGGTCGCGCTGTCCCGGGCCGTCACGCCGCTGAGCACCCCGTCTTGTGCCGAGACGGCCACCGCCCCGGTCCCGCTGGACCTGGTGGCATCGACATCGCGGGCCGAGGCGTACGACGCGCCGCCGAAACCCGTTGTCACGGCGAGCAAAACGGCAACCAGGGCACCGGCGGCCGTGGACCACCAGCCGTGCCCGAGGTCGGCACGGAACGCGATCGCCTGCGCGACGGCGAGCACCGCCAGGGCAACCGCCGCGACCAGCGGTCCGGGGCCGGACTCCAGACCAGGGTGATCGCGCACCATCACATGGATGCCCACCGGCACACCCAACAACGCGGTCACGGCTGCGGTTCGGTGCGCGGAGAAGCAAGCGCTAGCGATGGCCACGATGCCGAGCAGCATCATCAGCACGATCTCCAGCCCGGTGCCCGGACCCGGGATGTCGAAGAGGAAGAGGTACCACATGTGGAAGGCGTGGCCGAGCAACGGAAACGCCGTTGTGTCGGCCATCCACGGCAGGAACCACGACGTAACGAAGGTGACGGCCGCCCCGGCCGTCGCCCCGTGCACAATCCCGCGCATGGCCGGATCACAACACGCCGCCCAGTGGTCGCGGGGCGGGAGATGCGCAACCGTGATCACGCGGCCGGCCCGCTGAGACGGGCCGGCCGCGCTACGTCACGGGTAGCTGACCACGTTGCTCGGCGTGGTCCCGGTCGGCGTGACCGCGCCGGTGTCGTTGATGACGTGCGTGATGGTTCCCTGGTAGTTCAGGGAAACGGTGAGCAGGCTGTGGAACCGCACGCCGGAGTTGTTGGGGACTTCGAAGGCGTGGTAGGCGTTCACGGCCGGGTTGACGTTGAAGTAGTTGTAGCTGCCGAGGCCCCAGGCCTCGTGCGAGGTGACGTTGGCGCCGACCTTGTAGGCGGCGTAGCCGTTGACGCCGCTCGGCGCCATCCACGAGGCCTGGTTCGGCACGTCATAGGGCATCTCGTTCTGGAAGAAGATGGTCCGGCCACCCTGGCCGTTCCACGTCACCTCGTACTTCTGGTAGTGCTCGACGAAAAGCCCGGTGGCCAACACGTTGTTGCCGTTGACGATCACGCCGTTGTCGGCCGTGTTGGTGCCCCAGCCGACGGTGCCGGCGTTGCCGTGGTCGGCCCGCCAGGCCCAGATGTGGTCGATGATGGTGTTGCTGCTGTTGACGATCAGCGACGCGGTGGCCTTGCCGGCGATCTCACCGCCGATCCGGAAGAACACGTCCTGGATGGTGGTCGGGTTGCTGGCGTGGCTGGCCGACGACCCGGACTGGCCCACGGTCAGCAGCGCGGCCGAGTTGGTCGTGCCGGCGTCGAACAGCAGGCCCTTGAGCCGCACGCCGTCCACATCGGACACCTGCATGGCGTTGACCCCGTTGTCCGGCACCAGGGTCGGGTAGCCGATGCCCAGCACCACGGTGTTGGCCTTGGTGACGTTCAGCGTCTGGTTGAGGTGGTAGACGCCGGGCGTGAAGAACAGGTTGCAGCCGGAGCTCAGCGCCGCGTTGATGGTCGAGGCGGTGTCGCCGGCCTTGACCACGTAGAACTGGCTCATCGGAGCGGAGGTGCCAGGGGTGCTGCCGCTGGCCCAGCTCGGGCCGGAGGCGTTGGTGCGCAAGGAAGGCAGGAACACCCGGTACTTGCCGCTGCCGTCGACGTACAGGTACGGCACGTCGCGCGACGCCGGCGTGGTGCCCAGGGTCGTCTCCGGCGGAGTGGGGAAGGTGGTGGCCGGCGCGCCGTTCACGCCGGAGAACACCATGTTCCACACGCCGCCGGACCAGCTGCCGAAGGCCGAGTCCCGGGTGTACCACTGCTGCTGGGAGATCGACGCGGATTGGCCGGAGACCTTGGTGTCGGCGACGTAGCCGCCGCTGGCCCAGCCGTAGCTGGCCGGGTAGAGCTGGAGGTCGCCGCGGATGTCCATGCGCCGGAACGGCGCCGCCTGCGCGACGGCCCAGCGGTCGCCGCCGGTGGCGTTGACGGCCATGTTCTCGGCCGAGCGCCAGAAGTTCTGGGTGGCGTTGCCGGCGTCGGAGGCGTTGAAGGCGTCGACCGTGACGTGCCCGTTGATGGTGACGTCGTCGGGGTTCTGGCCGAGGCCGGCGACCGAGGTGTAGAAGCCGACGTTGTCGTTCACGCCGTAGGTGCCGGGCTTGAACAGCTCGGCCACCCGCCGCTCGGCGAACTGGGCGGACTGGGTGTCCTTCTGCGCGTTGAAGTCGGCGTCGAGCTGGGCCTGGATCGTGCCCGCGGACATGCTCGGGTCGAAGACGTGCACGTTGGGCCCGAAGTTGGGCGTGTCCGACTGGGTCGGGCAGGACGTGGGCGTGGTGGTGCCGATGCTGTACACCGCGCTGGCCACCGGCGAGTTGGCCATGCCGGAAGCGACGGCGATGGCGTTCACGGTTCGGCTGGCCGACACCGAGATCGGGCCGGTGTACTGCGGCGAGCTGGTGGTCGGCGTCGAACCGTCCACTGTGTACCGAATGGTCGCGCCCGCGGTGGTGGTGGAGATCGTCACCGTCTGGGTCGAGGTGTAGCTGCCGCCGGGCGGGGTGAACGTCGGCGCGGCGGCGGTGGGCGTGGTGGTGCCGCCGCCCTGGGTGTAGCTGAAGTGCGGGGTGTCGTACTGCGGCCCGCTCTTCTCGTACGTGAACCAGTAGTCGAGCACGTTGCCGCTGGACAGACCGTTGACGGTCCACTGCCAGGTGCCGGCGTTGTTGGTCATGCGGACGTTCTGCTGTCCGACGCCGGGCACGCCGGTGTAGTGCACGTCCACGTACATCGAGGCCGTGGTGGGGGTGAAGTCGATGCGGGCCTGACTGGCGCTGGTCGCGGTGACGGCCTGCGTGTAGTCGTCGGCCGCGGCGGCAGGTAGGGCAGACGCCGTGGTCAGGGCTACTGCACCGATTAAGGCAACTAGCAGTCTCTTCATGGGGTTGAGCACCTCCGAGCAGGGGCAGGGCCTACCGGACACGACACTGTGAGAGCGCTCTCAAGCGTGGTGACGATAAACCGCCCCGCCCGGGGTGCGGAAGAGTCAAGCCGGAAATTCAGGCCCCTGGGTCAAAAAACGGCTGGCACCGCACGGGGCTGGACGGGTCAAGGGCGTTGAGCACGAATGACGCCACGTTGGGGTCGACGGCCTGGCCGAGGTGGCCGGTGAAGTCCAGCGAGCAGTGGTCCTGGAGCACGATGTCGGTGGCGTTGGGCGCGGTGAAAATGCCGCTGGTGTACGGGGTGACCACGGTGTCGTACTTGGAGACGATGTTGGTGTAGGTCGGCCCGGGGACCGCGACGCCGCCGGCGTCGAGCCTGGTCAGGAAGTCCGAGCCGGGCAGGTACTCGGCGCAGGAGGCGCAGCCGACACCGGTAAGGGCCGGGCCGAGGTGCAGCAGGGTGGCCAGCGTGGCCAGGCCGTCCAGGGACGTGCCGGCGTAGTTGGCGCCGAAGCCGACGAAGTGGGTGACCTTGGCCGCGCCGCCCAGGAACTTCAGGTAGTAGGCCGGAACCGTGCTGCCTTCGGAGTGGCCGACGATGTCGACCTTGGCCGCGCCGGTGGCCACCCGCACCTTGTCGACGAAGGCGCCGAGCTCGGCCGCGCTGTCCTCCATCGGCTTGAGGCCGCCGACCGTCGGGCCGAGGATCCCGGTGCCGTAGGTCAGGTAGAAGACGCAGTAGCCGTGGCCGGCCAGCGTGGGCGCGAGCGTGGCGAAGTTGAGCGGCCCGTTCGCGCCGAGGCCGTGGACCAGCACAACCGGCTCCGGGTGCTGCGCGCTGGGCGTGCACGAGTAGTCGTTCACGCCGGATGTCGGTGCGGCACTGGCCGTCGCGGCGCCGGTCAGCAGGCCAACCGCGGCGAACAGGGGGATCAGGAGCTTGCGCATGGAACCTCCGTGGCAGGGCATCAGTGACCTGGCTCACGTCGAGTACAACACGCCATCTTGTTTCGAACAAGACAGATTTTCCGCAATCGGTTCCGTAGCATCGGCCCATGACGCGCAGCGGCCGCACCGTGCGGGGACTCGATGCCGAGCAGCGCCGGGCCCAACGGCGGGCCGACCTGCTGGCGGCGGCGTTGACCCTGTTCGGGCGCAAGGGGTTCGCCGCCGTGCCGATCGAGGAGATCTGCCAGACGGCCTACGTCGGCACCAAGAGCTTCTACGAGCTGTTCGACAGCAAGGAGGCCTGCTACCTCGCGCTGTTCGAGCAGCTGGCCGATGACCTGCTGGTTCGGATGCGCACGGCGCTGGCCGAGGCCGGCGGCGGCATCGAGGACCTGATCGAGACGTTCGCGCGGACCCTGGTCGCCGACCCGATGGTGCCGCGCGTCGTGTTCGGGCAGTCGGCCGGCGTCTCGCCCACGGTCGAGCGCCGTCGGCGGGAGAACCGGCGCTGGGCCGCCGGTTTTGTCGAGGCGGTGTGGCGGCAGCACGGCGTGATCGCGCCGGACCGGGAGATCCGGACCATCGCGATCGCCACCGTCGGCGCGCTGTTCGAGCTGATCACCGACTGGCTGTTCGACGGCGGCGAGGACGTGGACGAGCTGATCGGGCAGATGGTGGCCTACCACCGGATCGTGCGAGCCGGCCTTGAGTCCACTGTGGACGGTGTAATCTCGCGGCGGTGACCACCGTTTCGCTGCTGCTGCACGGGGATCCCGACGAGGTCGACGAGCAGGCCCGCCAGCTCAGGACCGAGCTGCTCGACCTGGACGTGGACAGTGCCGAGTTCGCCCCCGGCGAGCCGGCGCCGGAGCTGTCCAAGGGCGCCGACGCGGACACCGTCAGCACGATCATCGTGGCGCTGAGCACCTCGCCCGTGCTGCTGCAGCTGGTCCGGGTGCTGCGGGACTGGGTGCGTCGGGACGAGCGCCGCAAGATCGAGCTGCGCGACGGCGAGCGCTCCATGCTGCTCACCAACACCAGCGCCGACGACAACCAGGCGGCCATCGAGGCGTTCTTCCGGCACGACCCCCAGGACTGACTACGATCCTGGACGTGCCAGAAGACGCTGCCCTACCGGGGTTCGAGATCGGCAAGGACGGGGTCGGCAGCATCGTCGTCGGCGTCGACGGCTCGCCGCCGGCCGTGCACGCGGCCGCCTGGGCGGCCGGGCTGGCCCGCCGAGAACGGGCCCGGCTCGTGCTGGTCTACGTGGAACCGCTGGCCAGCGCCGCCTACTGGACGTCCATCGGCATGATCAACGCGGCCGAGGCGGCCAACGACTTCGTGGCCGAGGTGCGGCAGGAGGCGGCCAAGTTCCTCGACCAGTTCGGCATCGAGTGGGACCTGCTGCACCATCGCGGCGACCCGGCCACCGCCCTGGAGCAGATCGCCGAGGAGCTGCGGGCCGACTGCATCGTCGTCGGCCGCTCCCGGCACGGCGGCCACCTGCTCGGCTCCGTGCCGAAAACCCTGGTCACCCGGGCCCAGCGGCCGGTGGTCGTCGTCCCGTGAGCACCGAGACCAACGAGGACTACGCCGACGCCGTGCTCACCGGGCAGACCTGGGAGCGCCGCTCGTTCGAACGCTGCGACTTCACCGACGCCGACCTGCGCGACCTGGTCACCAAGGCCTGCACGTTCACCAACTGCGACTTCACCCGGGCCGACCTGGGTGACAGCAAGCACACCGGCACCGCCTTCCGCGGCTGCACCTTCAACCGGACGGTGTTCGCCTCGTCCCGGTTCGAGGGCTGCACCCTGCTCGGCTCCACCTTCACCGACTGCCGGCTGCGGGGCTGCACGATCCGGGACACCGACCTGTCGCTGGCCGGGCTCGGCCGGGTCGACCTGCGCAAGATGGACCTGTCCGGGCTACGGCTGCGTGAGGCCAACCTCGTCGAGGCCGACCTGCGGGAAGCCGATCTGCGTGGCGTGGACCTGTCCGGCGCCCGGCTGCTGCGGACCCGGCTGGAGGACACCGACCTGCGCGGGGCGCGGCTGGACCCGGACGGCCTGCGCCAGGCCCAGCTGACCGGCGCGAAGATCGACCTGGACCAGGCGGTGCGCTTCGCCGCCGCCCACGGCTTGACCGTCGAGAACTGAGCGACCCCGGCTTTTGCCGCTACGTGAGTGGCTCATTTCGCTTCAGAAGCGAAATGAGCCACTCACGTAGCGAAAATCACTGTCCGGTCGGTGGCGGTGTGCCCTGCCGGACCTCGACCAGGGTGCCGTCGGCCAGCAGCTCGTCGATGGACTTCGGCAGCAGGTACGCGGTGCCGCCGCCCGGCTGCCCGAACCACGGCACAGCCACGCCGGCCAGGGCCTGCACGGGCTGCTGCAGCCGGTACACGTGATACGGCCGGCCGATCCACTCCGGCACCAGCGAGCGCAGCGGGAACGGCGTGCCACCGGCGTAGGTGAGGTTGCCGTCCGGCTGCCCGAAGCGGTCCACCTCGACGCCCTGCGGCAGCTCGATGACCCGCTTGCCCCGGAACAGGGTCAGCGGCGGCTCACCCCGCAGCGGCTGGATCGGCCAGTCGTCGCCCCGCTGGGCCTGGCCGTTCTGCGGCGCCTGGCCGTTCTGCTGGGGCAGCCCGTTCTGGGGCTGGCCATTCTGCGGCTGACCCATCGGCGGCTGGTTCTGCCCGGGCATCGGCGGTCGATCGCCGCCCATCGCCGGCAGGCCCAGTGGCGGCGGCATCGGCGACGGCGGCTGGGCCGGCATCGGCCGCGGCGGCGTCATCGGCGGCAGACCCGGGTCCGGGCGCTGCTCCAGCCGCGTGGCCTGCTCGTTCCGGGACGGCTCCGCACGCGGCGGCAGGTCCAGGGGCGGCAGGTCAGGCTGGGGCTCCGACAGGCCCCGCGGCGGCAGATCCATGGCTTCCGCCCGTGAAGGCAGATCCATGGGCTCCGGCCGCGGCGGCAGGTCCATCGGTTCCCTGTGCTCTGCCCGTGAAGGCAGGTCCATGGGCTCCGGGCGGGGCGGCAGGTCCATCGGGTCCGGCCGCGGGGGCAGGTCCATGGCTTCCGCGTGCACCGGCCGGTCCATGGGCTCCGGACGTGACGGGAGGTCCAGCGGCGGCCGGTCCATGGGCGGCAGGTCGGACTGGCCTCGCGGCAGGAGGTCCAGGTCCGGCTGGCCCGGGTCCGGCGGCATCGGCACCGGCAGCGGCGCGATGTCCACCGGCTCGGGCTCCGGCTCGAAATGCGCGCCGTGGTCGCCGCCGTCGAAGGGCTCGGCGTGCTGGTCGACGTGCTGCTCATCGGCCGGCGTCGGCCGGTTCAGCAGCAGCTTGCCCAGCAGGAACGCGGCCGCGTCGTTGTCGTCGTCGAACAGCATCGGCGTGCTGAAGCCGTGCTCGTACCAGCCGACCTGCCAGCCGTCCTCGACCCGCTCCAGGTACCAGGTGTTCGGCGAGGGCTCGCCGATCCGGTACACCGACGAGGGCACGTTCAGCTCGTCCAGCAGGTCACGCAGCAGCTCGATGCTGGCCCCGCCGACCGGCTCGGGCTCGGGTTCGGGCTCCGCGTGCTGCTCGACCACCGGTTCCGGCTCGGGCTCCGGCGCGATGTGCTGCTCGACGACCAGCGGCTCGGGCTCGGGTTCCGGCTCGGGGGCCGGCGGCTCGGGCACGGACATCATCTGGGTCGCCGGCGGCTGCGCGGCCGGCACCGGGCGGCCGTTGGGCACCATGGTGCTGAGCAGGGCCACGGCCTGGCCGCGGGTCGCCTCGTCCACGTCCGGGGCCAGGAAGTTGACCGAGCGGATGTGCTGCACCAGGTCGGGCTCGGGCGGCACGCCGTAGCGGGCCAGGTAGAAGATCACCGCCGCCGGCCAGATCCAGGTGCCGTCGGTGTGGAAGGCGAACGGGATGGACTCCGGGTTCTCGTGGGCCAGCCGGTCGCTGTCCATGCCCTGGGCGGTCATGACGACCGGGGCCGCCTCCAGGTAGTCCAGCACCTTGCCGACCTCGGCCGGGTCCAGCGGCGGGCGGTTCACCGTCGGGCGGCCGTCCGGGCCGGGGCCGTCGAAGATCCGCGCCGTGCGCAGCCGCCCCGGCTGCGGGCCGGGGCCGTTCTGCGGTGGCGGCGGCATCGGCGACCGGGGCGGTCCGGCGGGCTGTAGCCGCCCGGCCAGCCATTCCGGCACGTTGTCGTCGGTGCGCGGGAAGAAGCGCATCTCGTCGGTGTAGGCCATCAGCGGCGGCGGGTTCTGCCACTGCGGCTCGTCGCGGTCGAAGTCAAGGTTGTAGCTGGACGGCCGGTCGAGCTGGTAGCGGGCGTTGAACCAGGTCCCGCGGCCCTCGCGGTACATGCCGGCCCGCAGGCGCGCGAACAGCGACGCGATGTCCGCGGGCGCGGTCCAGGCCCTGCTCTGACCGTCCTGGTCGGTGACCTCTGCGGACAGCTCGAAGTAGCGGCCGGCAGCCCGGTAGTAGGCCCTGACCTGCTCCCAGTCCTGCGGAGCGGCCTTCATCAGGGCCAACCCGATCTGCTTGACCAGCGCGTCCTGTTCGACTGGGTTCAGCGGGGTCGGCTGTGACACACGCTCATCCTCTCGCGTTCCGTTGCGATCTGACACCCGCCTCACACCGGGTGTGGCCCAGACCTCCCTGCTCCTCGTCACGACCAGCATCGATGATTGTCCCTGACGAAGGCCAACGGGGGGCGAATGGCGCAATCGGGCGACGGTGAGTTATGAGCTCGGTGGCCGTGACGTCCGTTACCTGGCCGATGGGGTGGTTCTCGGTCGGGTTGCCAGCAGAGGAGGTCGCGAGATCGCGCCGGTGCCTAATCCGGCCAGGGAAGGCACCGGTCACGAGCGATCTCGCCCCGCGCGGAACGCGCGGCACAAGCACGGCATGATGGGAACCGTGACCGCCACGATCCTCGACGGCAAGGCCACCCGCGACGCGATCTTCGACGACCTGCGGGTCAGGGTCGCCGCGCTCACCGCCAAGGGGGTGACGCCGGGCCTGGCCACCGTGCTGGTCGGCGACGACCCCGGCTCGCACGCCTACGTGCGCGGCAAGCACGCGGACTGCGCCAAGGTGGGCATCACCTCGATCCGCCGCGACCTGCCGGCCGACATCTCGCAGGCCGACCTGGAAGCCGTGCTGGACGAGCTGAACGCCGACCCGGCCTGCACCGGCTACATCGTGCAGCTCCCGGTGCCCAAGCACCTGGACACGGGCGCGCTGCTGGAGCGGATCGACCCGGTCAAGGACGCCGACGGCCTGCACCCGGTCAGCCTGGGCCGGCTGGTGCTGGGCGAGGCCGGCCCGCTGCCGTGCACGCCGAGCGGCATCGTGGCGCTGCTGCGCCGCTACGAGGTGCCGATCGCCGGTGCCCAGGTGTGCGTCGTCGGCCGTGGTGTGACGGTCGGCCGGCCGCTGGGCCTGCTGCTGACCCGCCGCAGCGAGAACGCCACCGTGACCCTGTGCCACACCGGCACCAAGGACCTGGCGGCCGAGGTGCGCCGGGCCGACATCGTGGTGGCCGCGGCCGGTGTCGCCGGCCTGATCACCGCCGACATGGTGAAGCCGGGCGCGGCCGTGCTGGACGTCGGTATCACTCGGACGGACGAAGGGTTGCGCGGCGACGTGCACCCCGATGTGCGCGAGGTCGCCGGTTATCTCGCGCCGATGCCGGGCGGCGTCGGCCCGATGACCCGGGCCATGCTGCTCGCCAACGTGGTGGAGGCCGCCGAGCGCTCGCTCGCGGCTCAGTCGTGATCACCGTGACCGGTCGCCGCCGGTGGACCGAGGAGATCGGCCGCTACACCGCGTTCGGTCTGGTCATGGCGGTCGTGGCGGCCGGGGTGGCGTTGATCTTCCTGTACCACTGGCGGATCGGCTCCGGCCTGATCGGCGGCTCGCTGCTGGTCGGCGCCGGGCTGCGGGCCCTGCTGCCGGAGAACCAGCTGGCCCTGATCGCCGTGCGCCGCAAGCTCACCGACATCGTCCTGTACGGCGGCCTCGGCCTCTTGATCATCTTCATCGCCGCCACCATCACCGGCGGCCCCCTCGACTAGCGAACCCCTGCGAGTCCCGCCCACAGTCACACCGAAATCCGGAAACAGATTCATACAGTTCGGTGTGACGCTGAGCGGGACTCGCGGGGGTGGTGGTGGCCACGCTGCGACGCTGCTCACCGTGAGCAGCCGGGTGTCGCGGGTGCTTGGTACTGTGCGGCAACCGGGCGACGCGCCCGGTGCGCGGTCCCGGTGCTGAGGCCGCCGGACAGGATTCCTGCCATGGTGGTCGCACCCCGTGGACGTGATGCAGACTGCGGATCGGGAGGATCTTCCCTGTGGCACGCTCCGTCAACGTGACCGTCACCGGTGCGGCTGGCCAGATCGGCTACGCCCTGCTGTTCCGGATCGCCTCGGGTCAACTGCTCGGCCAGGACACCAAGGTTCGGCTGCGCCTGCTGGAGATCCCCCAGGCGGTCAAGGCGGCCGAGGGCACCGCCATGGAGCTGGAGGACTGCGCGTTCCCGCTGCTGGAGGGCATCGACATCACCGACGACGCCAAGACGGCGTTCGACGGCGTGAATGTGGCCCTGCTGGTCGGCGCCCGCCCCCGCACCAAGGGCATGGAGCGCGGCGACCTGCTGGAGGCCAACGGCGGCATCTTCAAGCCGCAGGGTGAGGCCATCAACGCCGGCGCGGCCGACGACGTGCGCGTGCTGGTGGTCGGCAACCCGGCCAACACCAACGCCCTCATCGCCCAGCAGCACGCGCCGGACGTGCCGGCCGAGCGCTTCACCGCGATGACCCGCCTCGACGAGAACCGCGCGTACTCGCAGCTGGCCAACAAGCTCCAGGTGCCGGTGACCGAGATCAAGCGGCTGGTGATCTGGGGCAACCACTCCGCCACCCAGTACCCCGACCTGAGCCACGCCGTCGTCGGCGACCGCAACGCCCTCGAGCTGGTGGACGACCAGGAGTGGGTGGCCAACACCTTCATCCCGACCGTCGCCAAGCGCGGCGCGGCGATCATCGAGGCCCGCGGCGCCTCCTCGGCCGCCTCGGCCGCCAACGCCGCCATCGACCACGTCCACGACTGGGTGAACGGCACCGCCGAGGGCCAGTGGGCGTCCATGGCCGTGCCGTCGGACGGCTCCTACGGCGTGCCCGAGGGCCTGATCTCCTCGTTCCCGGTCACCTGCAAGGACGGCAAGTACGAGATCGTCCAGGGCCTGTCGGTCAACGAGTTCTCCCGCGGCAAGATCGCGGCCACCGTGGCCGAGCTCGAGGAGGAGCGCGACGCGGTCCGCAACCTGGGCCTGATCTGATCGCCATCTGAAAAGAAAGGCCCCCGCACAGCGGGGGCCTTTCTCATGCGTTGATCACCAGGCGACGGGCAGCGTCGCCGTGCCGTACACCACGGATGCCGTGCGCAGCTTCACTTCCTCCGGCTCGACCGCCAGCCGCAGGTTCGGGAACCGGTCGAACAGCTCGCGGAAGGCGATCTGCATCTCGATCCGGGACAGCTGCTGGCCGAGGCACTGGTGGATGCCGTGCCCGAACGCGATGTGCGTGCTGTGCGAGCGGGTGATGTCCAGGATCTCGGGGTTGTCGAAGCGCGCCGGGTCGCGGTTGGCCGCGGCCAGCGAGCAGATCACCGTCTCGCCCTTGCGGAACTGCTGCCCGCCGATCTCGACGTCCTCGATCACGCCGCGCGTGGTGCCGTACTGCACCACTGACAGGTAGCGCAGCAGCTCCTCGACGGCGTTGTTGATCAGGCTCGGGTCCTCGCGCAGCTTGGCCAGCTGGTCCGGCCGCTGCAACAGCAGGAAAGTGCCGAGGCCGAGCATGTTGGCGGTGGTCTCGTGGCCGGCGATGAGCAGCAGCAGGCCCATCTCCGCGACCTCGTCGTTGGACAGCGTGGGGTCCGACTCGAACAGGCCGCTGATCATGTCGTCGCCGGGCGTGGTCCGCTTGCGCGCCACCAGGTCGCCGACGTACTCGCGGACCGCCTCGCCGGCCGCGCGGGCCTCCTCGAACGGCCGCGAGGTGTCGAGCATCCGGCCGGTGCGGTGCTGGAACTCGTCACGCTCCTCGTACGGCACGCCGAGCAGCTCGCAGATCACCAGCGACGGGATCGGCAGCGCGAACTTGTCGACCAGGTCGGCCGAGTCGCCGGCCGCCTCCATGGCGTCCAGGTGGTCGATCACCATCTGCTGGATCCGCGGCTCCAGCGACCGCATGCGCCGCACGGTGAACTGCCCGGTCAGCAGCTTGCGGTAGCGGCCGTGGTCCGGCGGGTCCTGGCCGATGAACATGCCCGGCTGCGCGTCCTGCCGCATCTCCGGCGGGATCACCCGCAGCGGGTTGGTGATGGTGGAGAACTTCGAGCTGAATTGCGGCCCGGACATCACCGCGCGGACCAGCTCGTAGCTGGTCACCAGCCAGCCGAGGGAGCCGTCCGGCATCGCCAACCGGCTCACCGGCTGGTCCTCGCGCAGCTTGCGGTAGTCCTCCGGCGGGTCGAACGGCGTCGGCCTCGTCGTAGGCAACGGTGTCGCCTCGATGGTCACTGTGATCTCCCCTCAGACAGCGTCGTTTCCAGCCAACCGGGTGCGCCTGACCGCCGTCTCCCACGAAGCTGACGAAAGCCTGACAGTGAAGACGCAGCCTTGGCCCGGACGGGTGACCAGCTCGACCGAGCCGCCGTGCGCGGCCACGATCGAGCGCACGATGCTCAGCCCGAGCCCCGTGCCGCCGGTGCCCGGGCTCCGCGCCTGGTCGGCGCGGAAGAACCGCTCGAACACCCGGTCCGCCGTGGCCTCGTCCAGCCCCGGTCCGTTGTCGGCCACAACCAATTCCACCCTGCCAGACGATCCGGCCACGCGGACATCGATTTCCGTGCCCGAAGGGGTGTGCACCAGGGCATTGCCGATCAGGTTCTGCAACACCTCGCGCAGCCGGTTCTCGTCGCCGGTCACCTCGGTGTCGCCGTCGACCGCGAGCTCGATCCGCCGCTGCGGCGCCGTGACCCGGGCATCGGCCACGGCGTCGGCCGCGAGCACGGCCACGTCGACCTGGTCGGTCGCCGGCTCGTACTGCTGGTCGAGCTGGGCCAGCAACAGCAGATCGCCGACGAGGTCCTGCATCCGGGCCGATTCCTGCTGGATACGGGACATCGACAGCGCGGTCAGCTCCTCGCCGGCCAGCCCGTGCTGGTGCATCTCGGCCCAGCCGCGAATGGTGGTCAGCGGCGTGCGCAGCTCGTGCGAGGCGTCCGCGACGAACCGCCGCAGCCGTTCCTCCGACTGCTGGCGGGCGTCGAACGCCTCGTTCAGCGCCGCCGCGACCTGCCCGACCTCGGAGCGCTCGTTCGGCACCTCGATGCGTTGGTGCAGCTCGCCGGCGGCGATCCGGCGCGCGGTGCGGGCCATGTCCCGCAACGGAAGCAGGCCCACCCGCAGCACGCCGAAGCTCAGCAGCCCGATCCCGGCCAACGCCGCCGCCGTGGCCGTCAGCTCGAAGACGATGAGCCGGTTGAGCGCCTCGGCCGTCGGATCGAGGCTCTCGGCCAGCAGCGCGCTGGCGATCGGCTGCGACTTGCCGCTGGCATCGAGGTAGCGGACGTGCGTGCCGACGTTGAACATCTGCGCCCGGTAGTCCGGGCCGCCGGCCGAGGTCAGCGTCGTCGGATTGGCGGCGAAGTCCTTGCCCAGCAAGGCCGGCAGCGTCGGCGGCGCGGCCGGGTTGCCCAACGAGTCCAGCGCCGGCGTGCGGTCCACGATCCGACCGTCCGGGTCGACCAGCGCGACGACGTAGCCCGGCTGGAGCAGCGCCTCCACGCTGTCCTTGGTCAGCACCACCGAGGTGTTGTCGATCTGCTGCGTCACCCGGGCCCGGGTGTTGCCCAGCCACGCGTCCGCGCGATCGCGGAAGTACACCTGAAGGGCGACGATCGAGGCGGCGTCCACGATCACCATGCCCAGCGCCGCCAGCACGATCACCGCGCAGACCAGCCGCCCGCGCAACGAGTTCGCGCGGCGCACCTCAGCCCTCCCGCAGGCTGTAGCCGAAGCCGCGCACCGTGTGGATCAGCGGCGCGCCGGTGGCGTCCAGCTTCTGCCGCAGCCGCGAGACCACCTTCTCCACCACGCCGTCGCCGAAGTCGTGCCGCCACACGTGTTCCAGCACCTGGCTCTTCGACACCACCCGGCCGGCGTTGGCCATCAGGTAGCGCAGCAATCGGTATTCGGTCGGGGACAGTTCCACCAGACGGCCGTCCCGGGTCACCTGCCGCGTGCCCTCGTCCATCACGACACCGCCCACGCTCAGCACCGGATCGGCGCTGCGCCGGGCCCGCCGCAGCAGCACCTGCACCCGGGCCAGCACCTCCGGGATGCTGAACGGCTTGGTCAGGTAGTCCTCGGCGCCGGTGGTCAGGCCGGTCACCTTGTCCAGCACCGAGTTGCGGGCGGTCAGCAGCAGCACCGGCGGCGCGTCCGGCTGCTCGGACACCCGCCGGCACACCTCGAAGCCGTCCACGTCCGGCAGCATCACGTCCAGGATGACCAGGTCCGGCGGCTCGGTCGCGATCAGCCGCAGCGCCTCGCGGCCGGTCGCCGCCGTGCGGACCTGGTAGCCGGCCAGGCCAAGGGTGGTGGCCAGCATCTCGGTGATGCCCGGCTCGTCGTCGACGACCAGCAGGTGCTGGCCCTGTCCGTACACCAGGGGCGGGCGTTCCACGCCGATCCAACGAATCGCGTCAACTCCGCGTTCCGCTGTGACCTGGGTCACCCGGCCGAACCGGGGCTGTGGATCACTCGTGTTCGCGGTGTTCCTTCCTACCTCGCCTCTGGGAGACAAACACCATGAACCGTGTGACGGTGGCGCTCGCCCTCGTGACGGCCGCTGTTGGCCTGGCCGCGTGCTCCGCGCCCCAGACCAGCGTCAAACCCCTTGCCCAGCAAGAGGTTTCCGCCCCCGACGCGGTCAAGGTCCCGGCCGGCAACAGCTTGCTGGCCAGCTACCAGGGCGACGGTGTCCAGATCTACCAGTGCGCCAAGGCCGCCTGGACCCTGCTCGAACCCGCGGCCACCATCTCCGACCACGGCAAACCCGTCGCCCTGCACTTCAAGGGCCCCATCTGGGTGTCGACGGTCGACGGCAGCGAGGTCGGCGCCACCGCCGTGCCCGGCGCCTCCGTCAAACACGCCGACGCCGTCCCGGAGCTGCTGCTCAAGGCGTCGGAGAACCACGGCAAGGGGCAGTTCGCCGACGTCACCTACGTGCAGCGCCTGGCCACCAAGGGCGGCCTCGCCCCCGCCGGCAAGTGCACCGACGGCGCCCAGGCCTCCGTGCCCTACTCCGCCACCTACACCTTCTGGGTCAAGGGCTGACGCAATGAAGGGACCATTCCTACACTCCGAGTGGAGGAATGGTCCCTTCCGAACTCAGCCGCCTGTGCAGATGCGGCGCAGGGTGTTGATGCGGTCGGTCTCCTGCTGGGCCCATTTCAGCAGCTCGCCGTTGGTGAGGTGGTCGAGCGCGGCCTCACCGGCGGTTGACGCGGCGTCGCGCAGCGCCTGGGACAGCTCCTGGTCCTGGGTCTGGGCCGAGAGCTTGGTGAACAGGTCGGCCAGCTCCTTGGCGCGGGTGGCGTCCCGCTGGGCCGCGTCGCCGACCTCGCCGAGCAGCGCTGATCCCAGCGCCTGGGCGCAGATCTCCGCCTTCGGCCGGGGCCCGTTCGAGGACGCCGAGGAGTCGCAGGCCGCCACCGTGAACAGCGCCAGCGCGACCGTCATGACCAGAGTTGTCCGCACCACACGACATTACCGGCGGTACAACTGGCGTACCACGTCATCTATGTCGGGTTCGATCACCGCCACGTCGTGCACGGGCGACCGCTGGGAGATCATGCTGATCAGGGTGGCCGCGGTCACCGTGTCCCGGCGGAACGACAGCTGCTGGCGCAGGCCGCCGCCCTCCACCTTCACGGTCTGCACCCCGGGCAGCCCGGTCAGCTCCTCGCACGGCCGCTCGAAGTCCACCACCAGCACCCGCTCCGGCGTGACCTCGTCCCGCAGCTCGGCCAACGGCCCGTCGGCCAGCACCCGGCCGCGGTCGATCACCATCATCCGCCGGCACAGCCGTTCGATGTCGTCCAGATCGTGCGTGGTCAGCAGCAGCGTGGTGCCGCGGGTGGTGTTCAGCTCCGACAGGAACTCCCGCAGCCGCTCCTTGGAATCCAGGTCCAGCCCGATCGTCGGCTCGTCCAGCACGAGCAGCTCCGGGCCGTGCAGCAGCGCCGCCGTCACCTCGCCCCGCATCCGTTGCCCCAGCGACAACTGCCGGACCGGCGTGTCCAGAAACTCATGCAGCCCAAGCAGTTCCGTGCATTCCTGCAGACGCTTGGCGTGATCGCCGGCCGGCACCCGAAAGATGTGCCGCAGCAGGTCGAAGCTCTCCCGCAGCGGCAGATCCCACCACAACTGGCTGCGCTGCCCGAAAACCACGCCTATTCGCCGCGCCAGCTCCGCCCGTTGTCGACTCGGATCCAGCCCGCACACCCGCACCCGGCCGGCAGTCGGCACCAGGATCCCGGTCAGCATCTTGATGGTCGTCGACTTGCCCGCCCCGTTCGGCCCGATGTATCCGACGGTCTCGCCCGCCCGGACCTCGAACGACACGCCGCCGACCGCCACCACGTCCTGGCGGGTCCGGCGGAACCGCCCGGCCTTGCGCGTCACGGTGAACGTCCGGCCCAGCTCGCTGACCTCGATCATGATCCCGTTCCTCGGTAGTGGCGGACGGCGGTGCGCCAGATCAGGCCGGCGACCAGGGCGGCCAGCGCGGCCACCGGGGTGGCGAGCCAGCCCAGCCAGCTCGGGCCGCCCAGCGGGTCGGCGCGGTCGAGCAGGGTGAGGCCGGGGTAGTAGGCGACGAAGGCCCCGGGCACGATGTAGGCCATCAACGTGCGCAGCCAGCCCACGTACACGGTGATCGGGTACGAGGTCAGGTAGCTGCCGCCGTAGGTGACGGTGTTGGCCAGCTCTCGGGAGTCGACGAACCAGAACGAGACCGAGTTGGCGGCCACGAAGATGGCAGCGAAGATCGTGGCCCCGGCCAGCGGGGTGAGCCCGAGCAGCAGGGCCTTGGCCGGCGTCCAGTGAATGTCCGTTGTGGACAGGACGTAGACCAGGGTGCCGAAGGCCGTGAGCACGCGGCCGATGCGGCGCAGCTGGAAGTCGCCGGCGAACAGCTGGAACAGTGTCGCGAGTGGACGCATGAGCACCACGTCGAAGGCGCCGGTGCGGACATAGGTGGGCAGCCGCTCGATGCTGCCCACCACCATGTCGGCCAGCCCGAACGACATGCCGGACAGGGCGTAGAACAGCAGCACGGCCGTGATGTCGAAGCCGCCGAGGGCGGCGACCCGCCCGAACACGACCAGGATCACCAGCAGGTCGTTGCCCTGGGCCAGCGCCTGCCCGAAGCAGTTCATCACGAACGAGCCGCGATAGCTGAGCTGGCCGCGGATCTGGGCCCGGGCCAGCCGGAAGTAGACGGCCAGGTCAGCCACCCTGCACCACCACCTTGTGCATGGCCCGGGCCAGCACGAGCCGGGCGGTCGCGGCGAGCAGGAGCGCCCAGAGCAGCTGCTGGGCCAGCGTGGCCAGCACCGGCCCGTCCTGCACGAACACGTTGATGGGGAACTGAAGCATGGACGGGAACGGGGTGAACGACAGCGCGTGCTGGGCCCAGCCGGGGAAGAAGGACAGCGGGATCTCCAACCCGGCCAGGGTGGGCGCCGCGATGCCGTACAGGCTGCGCACGCCACGAGAATCAAGCAGCCAGAACGTGGTCAGCCCGAGCAGGAAGCGCATGTTGAAGCTGACCAGCACGGCCAGCGCGGTGCTCAGCACGAAGGTCGGCGCGACCATGGGGTCGTCCGGCCAGCGGAACGGGAAGAACACGGCCCCCAGCAGCAGTTGGGGGACGAAGCGGGCGATCGCGCTGTAGCCCGCCCGGCCGAGGTCGGTGCACAGCAGCGCGGTCTGGAGGTTCCAGGGGCGGGACAGGTCGACGACGATGTCGCCGGTCCTGATCCGCTCGGCCAGGTCGTCCTCGCTCCAGAGGTCGACGACACCGAGCAGGCCCTGGCCGAGCCAGACGTAGGTAATGGTGGTGGTCAGGTCGTAGCCGCCGATCGAGGCCCCATCGCGCGCCAGAAAAACCCCCGACAGGATGCCGACCTTGATCAGTCCGAAGACGATGTTGGTCGCGGTCCCGGCGAGCACGGCTTGGCGGTAGGTGGAGTACCTGTGGAATCCGGCGAGCGTGATGCGGAGATAACAGCCGATCACTGCACACACGTCTGTCCACGCTAGGGGTCGTGGCAACTCATTTATCCGGGGATTTCCCCGATCCGGTCCGGGGGCGCCCGCGCCTAGCATCGGTGTCATGGTGAACGGGGTGAGCAACAGGGAGCTTCGCGTCTCGGACGCGGAGCGGGAGCACGTGATCGGGTTGCTGCAGAAGGCGATCGGCATGGGGCTGCTGACGCTGGAGGAGTTCACCGACCGCACCGACGTGGCGCTGGCCTCGCGGACCCGGGCCGAGCTGAACGTGGTGCTGGCCGACCTGCCGGGTATGACGCATCCGGAGATGCGCGTCCGGGGTGGACTGTGGGGCGGCCGGCAGTCGTCCGGGCCGCGGCTGCCCGGCGATCCGATGGTGCTGTCCAGCGGCTGCGGGTCCAGCCTCAACCGCAACGGCTACTGGCAGGTGCCGCGGTCGATGGTGGTCCGCTCCAAGTGGGGTTCCGGCGTGAACCTGGACTTCACCGAGGCCGCCTTCGAGCACGAGCAGCTGGACATGCGGCTGGACGTGACCGGCGGCGCCGTGACGCTGCGGCTGCCGGAGGGCGCCAGCGTCACGTTGAACGACCTCAACACGAAAATGGGTTCCTCGGTCACCGACCGGGTCGGCTACCAGGGACGCCAGGGCACGCCGCACATCGCCATCAGCGGCGACCTGAGCATGTCGGCGCTGACGATCAAGGGCCCCCGCCGCTGACTCGGCCCCGTATGCAGGGAAGGACGCCTTACCCTCGTTCAACGCGGGTAAGGCGTCCTTCCCTGCATAAGCCTGGGGGCGAGCTAGTCGCGGGGAGCGGCCAGAACGCCGTCGAGCAGGCCGGGGAACAGGGTGTCCAGGTCCTCGCGGCGCAGGCTGTTGACCTTGGACGTGCCGACCGGGCGCTGGTGGATGACGCCGGACTCGCGCAGCACCCGGTAGTGGTGGGTGAGCGTGGACTTGCTGACCGGCAGGTCGAGCACGCCGCAGGCGATCTCGCCGTGGTCGGCGATGGCCCGCACGATGCGCAGCCGCACCGGGTCGGCCAGCGCCTGCAGCACCCCCTCGATCCGGATGTCCTTCCGGATGGGGTGCTCCAGGGCGGTCGCGGTGCTCATGCCGCCATTGTACGAGCCCGGTCGAAAATCGGCGGCGGTCGAAGAGGGACCGTCAGCGGCCCGCGACGACGGCCGGCACGTGGTGCAGGGTCAGCAGGTCGAACGGGACCCAGGTGGCCACGCCGGTGCGTTGCAGCGAGGCCAGCGACAGCCAGACGCCGAGCACGGTCAGCACCGGCAGCACCATGCCCAGCTCGACCCGGCCGCCGGTGCGCATCCGCATCGGCTTGGGCAGCGCCACCGGGTACCAGGTCTTGCCGGAGAACGGGATCGGCCAGAAGATCGGGCAGCCCTGCTCGGTGATGGAGTCGCCGAGACAGTGGGCCAGACAGCCGGCGGCGACCGCTGTCGCGCACCACATCGCCTGTTCGGCCGGGCCGACGTCGATCCAGTGCCAGCACAGGACCGTGAGACCCAACGACAGGATCGTCACGCCGAGCACGTGGCCTTTGGGCGTCCACTCGTGCAGCAGCCCGCGGACGGCCAGGGCACAGAACAGGAACAGCAGCGGTAACAGGGCGATCTTGTGGGCCCACTCCACCACCGCATAGGTGCCCGCGCCGGCGGCCGCGGCGAACAGCAGGGTGTGGGTCACGCCCCGGTGGCCGCCGTGCCGGTTGGCGTCGCTGCGCAGGCGGGTGCCGCGGTAGACGATGTGGCTGAACCAGTGCACGCCCTTGGACAGCACCCACGTGACCTTGCCGAACGTGTGCGCCACGGTCGCCTCGGGGTGGTCCAGGTCCGGCAGCAGGGCCGCGCCGCTGCACAGGGCTGCCCCCACGACCCAGGTCTGCGGTGTCATCGGCAGGTTGTCGGCGATCGCCGCGATGGACACCCCGCCCCACATCATCAGCCCGCTCATCGCGTGCGTAGGTCCGGTCGACACGACGCCCCCCTGCTTCAAGATCACTTGTGCCGGCAGGGGAGGCTACCTGTCGATGGCTGAAGGATCGGGGTGACATGCCGTGACCTCGCCCCGCGCGGCACGTGCGGCACAAGCACAGTGTCGTTGGCCACGCCCCTGAAGCGATCACGAAGAGTTAGCAGTACACTTGTACTGCTTGCATTGTCGCGAGAGGAGAGCCCGGCGCATGGGCAAGATCAAGGTCGAAGGCACCGTCGTCGAGCTCGACGGCGACGAGATGACCCGCATCATCTGGCAGTTCATCAAGGACAAGCTGATCCACCCGTACCTGGACGTCAACCTGGACTACTACGACCTGGGCATCGAGCACCGGGACGCGACCGACGACCAGGTCACGATCGACTCCGCCAACGCCATCAAGAAGCACGGCGTCGGTGTGAAGTGCGCCACCATCACGCCGGACGAGGCGCGGGTCGAGGAGTTCGGCCTGAAGAAGATGTGGCTCTCGCCCAACGGCACGATCCGCAACATCCTCGGCGGCGTCATCTTCCGCGAGCCGATCGTCATCTCCAACATCCCGCGGCTGGTGCCGGGCTGGACCAAGCCGATCATCATCGGCCGTCACGCCCACGGCGACCAGTACAAGGCCACCAACTTCAAGGTGCCCGGCCCGGGCGAGCTGACCATCACCTTCACGCCGGCCGACGGCTCCGAGCCGATCCAGCACGTGGTGGGCAACTACCCCGAGGGCGGCGGCGTCGCCATGGGGATGTACAACTTCCGCAAGTCCATCGAGGACTTCGCGCGCGCCTCCCTGTCCTACGGCCTGCAGCGCGAGTACCCGGTCTACATGTCGACCAAGAACACGATCCTCAAGGCCTACGACGGCATGTTCAAGGACGTGTTCCAGGAGATCTTCGAGGCCGAGTTCAAGGCCGACTTCGACGCCAAGGGCCTGACCTACGAGCACCGCCTGATCGACGACATGGTCGCCGCCGCGATGAAGTGGGAGGGCGGCTACGTCTGGGCGTGCAAGAACTACGACGGCGACGTCCAGTCCGACACCGTCGCGCAGGGCTTCGGCTCGCTGGGCCTGATGACGTCGGTGCTGATGACGCCGGACGGCCGCACCGTCGAGGCCGAGGCCGCGCACGGCACCGTGACCCGGCACTACCGCCAGCACCAGCAGGGCAAGCCCACCTCCACCAACCCGATCGCCTCGATCTTCGCGTGGACCCGTGGCCTGCAGCACCGCGGCAAGCTGGACGGCACCCCGGCCGTGTCCCAGTTCGCCACCGCCCTGGAGGAGGTCGTCATCTCCTCGGTCGAGGCCGGCGCCATGACCAAGGACCTGGCCCTGCTGATCGGCAAGGACCAGCCGTGGCAGACCACCGAGGCGTTCCTCAACACCCTCGACGAGAACCTGCAGAAGCGGATGGCGTCCGCCTGAGCGCCATAGCGTGACCAAAAGGGCCCCGTCGGGTGACGGGGCCCTTTTGTGTGCCGGTCACGGTTTACCTTCCGGCGCATGGGGAAAAAGCTCCTGCTCGCGGTCCTGACCGCAATGCTCGGTATCACGCTCGCCGGCACGGCCTCCGCGGCCGCACAGCCCGGCTACGTCGCCCTCGGCGACTCCTACGCCTCCGGCGTGGGCACTCGGACGTACATCGACGCTACCTGCAAGCGCTCCTCGTACGCCTACGCCCCGCTGCTGGCCGGTCGACTCGGGCTGGCCCTGGACTTCCAGGCGTGCAGCGGGGCCAAGACCGGCGACGTGCTCAGCAAGCAGGTCGGCGCCCTGTCCACCTCGACCCGGTTCGTCACGCTTTCCGTGGGTGGCAACGACATCGGCTTCTCGGGCGTGATCGAGAAGTGCGCGCTGCCGTTCTACAACTGCACCGGCGACATCAACAAGGCGCTCGCGCTGATCTCCAGCACCCTCAACGGGGCCCTGGACAACCTCTACACGCAGATCCACACCCGGGCACCCAACGCCACGGTCGTGGTGGTCGGCTACCCGCGTCTGTTCAACGGCGACGAGTGCAACCTGCTGGCCCGGATCAGCTCGACCGAGCAGGGGCAGCTCAACGCCGGCGCGGACCAGCTCGACAACGCCATCAAGGCCCGGGCCGCGGCGCACGGGTTCGTGTTCGAGGACGTGCGGACGGCGTTCACCGGCCACGCCGTGTGCGACAAGGTGGAGTGGCTCAACGGCCTCTCCAACCCCACCACCGAGTCCTACCACCCCAACCGCGACGGCCACGTGGCGTTCGCGAACCTGCTTCAGCCCCTGCTGTGACCGTTGGTGACGGCATAGCCCGGTAGGGGTCCCGGCCGGGTGGATTCCGGACCGGGTGGTTCTGCCGCGCCCCGTCCTCCGGTACTGCTGAGATGTCTCGCCGGAAGGGAATCGGCGGCGTCTTGGCGGGAGGAGGACGGGGTGTTCGGCATTCCGGTGATCAAACTGGCCGTGGTCGGCGGGGTCGGCGTCGTGGCGTTCGCCATGGTCGCGCACCACAACGCCGAGGCGTCGCAGGGCAATTCGCAGTGCGCCTTCACGGTCAACGCCGACGTGCTCAACGTGCGGGCCGGCCCCGACACCTCGGCCCGGGTCGTCGGACGGCTGGTGCAGAGCCAGCCCGTGACCGCGCAACCGTTGGTGCAGAACGGTTTCCGTCAAATCGACGGCGTCCGCTGGGCATCCGCCGATTACTTGGTCGCGGCGGCCGGCAACACCTGCTGAGTCAGCCAGCCCTGGTCGTCCAGGCCGATGTGGTACGGCACGTTGACCACCACCACGCCCGGCGTGAACAGCAGCCTTGCCTTGAGCCGCAATGCACTCTGGTTGTGCAGCAGGTGCTGCCACCAGCGCCGCACCACGTACTCCGGGATGAAGACGCTGACCACACCGCGCTTGTCCCGGGCGTGTATCCGGGTCACGTGGTCCACGATCGGCTTGCTCACGTCACGGTACGGCGAGGACAGCACAACCAGCGGCACCTTGATGCCCTTGCGCTCCCATTGCTGTTGCAGGTTGCGGGTTTCGTCGTCGTCTGCGGCCACCGTGACGGCTTCCAGCCGGTCCGGCCGGGTCGCCTTGGCGAAGGCCAGCGCCTGGAGCGCCGGCTGGTGCAGTCGGGAGACCAGCACCAGCGCGTGCACCGTCGGCGGCAGCGTGGTGCTTGTTCTCACGTTCTCGACCTGCTGCTCGAACCGCCGGTAGTAGCGGCTGATCGCCCGCATCACCACGAAAAGCACCACCATCGCCAGCACCGCGAGCCACGCCCCGTGCACCACCTTGGTGGCGAACACGACAACCAGCACCACCCCGGTCAGCCCGGCGCCGAAGGCGTTGATCGCCTGCGAGCCGCGAATCCTGGCCCGCCGGCCAGGATCGGTTTCCGTGGCCAGCGTCCGCTTCCAGTGCACGACCATGCCGGCCTGGCTGAGCGTGAAGCTGGTGAACACGCCGATGATGTAGAGCTGGATCAGGCTGTCGATGTTGGCGTCGAAGCCGATGATCAGCAGCACCGCGAACGCCGCCAGCAGCAGGATGCCGTTGCTGAACACCAGGCGGTCGCCGCGGTTGTGCAGCTGCCGGGGCAGGTAGCGCTCCCGGGCCAGGATCGAGGCCAGGCCGGGGAATCCGTTGAACGCGGTGTTGGCGGCCAGGATCAGGATGCCCGCGGTGGCCGCCTGGAACAGGTAGAACAGGACCGAGCCGCCGCCGAACACACTCGTCGCGACCTGGGAGATCACCGACGGGTTGCCGTCCGGCCGCGCGCGGGCGTTGAGGTTCACGGCCAGCGCCGTGAGGCCGGCGAACATGGCCACCGCCATGACGCCCATCATCACCAGCGTCGTCGCCGCGTTGTGCGGCTTGGGTTTGCGAAACGACGGCACGCCGTTGCTGATCGCCTCGACGCCCGTCAACGCCGTGCAGCCGGACGCGAAGGCCCGCAGCGCCAGGAAAACCGTGCCGATGCCGGCGAAGCTCTCCGTGGGGTGCAACGGAACAGCGGCCGTCGACGCCTGCGGCAGCGTCCCGTTCAGGCCTCGGACCGCCGCGACGGCGAACATCAGGAACGTCAAGGCGATGAACGCATACGTCGGAACGGCGAACGTCCTGCCGGATTCCTTGACACCGCGCAGGTTTGCCAGCGCGATCACCACGACGAAGCCGACCGAGACGGCCACCGCGTCCGGCGCCAGCTCCGGGATCGCCGAGATGATCGCGACGACGCCGGAGACCACCGACACGGCGACCGTCATCACGTAGTCGACCAACAGCGCTGCCGCCGCCGTCAATGCGGCCGTCTCACCCAGGTTCGCCTTGGCGACGACGAAGGCGCCGCCGCCGCTCGGGTAGGCGTAGCAGGTCTGGCGGTAGGAAGCGACCACGACGATCAGCACGATCGCCACCGCCGCCGCGACCGGCGTCGACAGGGACAGGTAGCCCGCGCCGCCGACCGCCAGCGTGAGCAGGATCTGCTCGGTCGCGTAGGCCACCGACGAGATCGGGTCGCTGCAGAAGACCGGCAGCGCCAGCCACTTGGGCAACAGCGTGTCACCCAACCGCTCGCTGCGCAGGGGACGGCCCACGAGCAGCCGTTTCACGACGTCGAACACGCTTTCCCTCTCGCCGGTTGCTCGGTTCGAGCGTGCGGGGCCAAGATGGCGGCGCGGCCGGCACTGATGCGATCCTTACGCCGGCACGGCGTCCGTTTACGCGTTCCTGATGCCGCTAGGCTCTTGGCCGTGCTGACCGTCTCCACGATCAACGTCAACGGCCTGCGCGCCGCCGCCAAGAAGGGCTTCGTCGAGTGGCTCGCCGCCACCGAGGCGGACGTCGTGTGCCTGCAGGAGACCCGGGCCGAGCCCGGTCAGCTGCCCGCCGAGCTGCTCGAACCGGCCGGCTGGCACACCGTGCTGGCCGAGTCCGAGCTGAAGGGCCGGGCCGGCGTCGCGCTGTTGTCCCGGACCGCCCCCGAGGCCGTCCGCGTCGGCTTCGGCTCCGCCGAGTTCGACCGCGGCGGCCGCTACGTCGAGTTCGAGCTGGCCGACGTGGTGGTGGCCAGCCTCTACCTGCCCAGCGGCGACGCCGGCACCCCCAAGCAGGACGAGAAGTACCGCTTCCTCGACGCCTTCTTCGCCCACCTCGTCGAGCTGCGGGCCAAGGCCGAGGCGGACGGCCGGGAGGTGCTGGTCTGCGGCGACTGGAACATCGCGCACCGCCCCGAGGACCTCAAGTCCTGGAAGACCAACCAGAAGTCCGCCGGCTTCCTGCCGGAGGAACGCTCCTGGCTCGACCGCCTCTACGCCGCCGGCTACGTCGACGTCGTGCGCTCCCTGCACCCCGACACGGCCGGCCCGTACAGCTGGTGGTCCTACCGCGGCAAGGCCTTCGACAACGACTCCGGCTGGCGCATCGACCTCCACGTCGCCAGCGAGGGTCTGGCCACCAAGGCCGTGTCCGCCGTCACCGAGCGCGCCGCCACCTACGCCGAGCGCTGGTCCGACCACGCCCCCGTGACCGTCCGCTACGACATCTGAACCCCGCGAGTCCCGCCCAGCGTCACACCGAATGCGTGAATCGGTTTCACACACTCGGTGTGACGGTAAGCGGGACTCGCGGGTTTATTCCCGCTCTTCCTGTGAGAGTGGTCTCCCTACGCTGAGCGACGGTCCGGAGGGAAAGCCGACTTACGCTCGCTCGGTGGTCAACGACACTCCGCGCCCGAGCGAGTCAGGGCCCAGTAATTCAGCCCTCCGCCGGGCACTTCGCCGCGCTGCCAACGGTTCGACGCTGGATGCCACGGAGGCGGCGGTGCTGCTGCACGCCCGCGGCGAGCACCTGGAGGAGCTGCTGGAGATCGCGGGCCGGGTCCGCGACGCGCACCTGAGGGCGGAGGGGCGCGAAGGCATCATCACCTACAGCAAGAACGCCTTCATCCCGCTGACCAGGCTGTGCCGGGATCGGTGCCACTACTGCACCTTCGCGACGGTGCCGCACCGGGTGCCGGCGGCCTACCTCGAACGTGACGAAGTGCTGGACATCGCCCGCCAGGCGGCGGCGCAGGGCTGCAAGGAGGCTCTGTTCACGCTGGGTGACCGGCCGGAGGACCGGTGGCCGGCGGCCAAGGAGTGGCTGGAGGCCCGCGGCTACGGCTCGACCCTGGACTACCTGCGCTCGGTGGCGATCGCGGTCCTGGAGGAGACGGGCATGCTGCCCCACCTCAACCCGGGCGTGCTGAGCTGGGAGGAGTTCCAGCGCCTGAAGCCGGTCGCGGCCAGCATGGGCATGATGCTGGAGACGACGGCGACCCGCCTGTGGAGCGAGCCGGGCGGCGCGCACTACGGCAGCCCGGACAAGGACCCCGAGGTCCGCATGCGCGTGCTGACGGACGCGGGCCGGGTGGGCGTGCCGTTCACCAGCGGCATCCTGATCGGCATCGGCGAGAACCTGGACGAGCGGGCGGATTCGCTGCTGGCGCTGCGCGGCGTGGCCCGCCAGTACGGCAACATCCAGGAGATCATCGTCCAGAACTTCCGGGCCAAGCCGGACACCGCCATGCGCGGCATGCCGGACGCCGACCTGCACGAGCTGGCGGCGACGATCGCGGTGGGCCGGCTGCTGATGCCGTCCAACGTGAGCGTGCAGGCCCCGCCCAACCTGGTGGGCGAGGAGTTCGAGCTCATGCTGCGCGCGGGCATCGACGACTGGGGCGGCGTCTCGCCGGTCACCCCGGACCACGTCAACCCGGAGCGGCCATGGCCGGCGATCGACGAACTCGCGGCCACCACGGCGAAGTCCGGCTTCCAGCTGCGCGAGCGGCTGACCGCCTACCCCCGCTTCGTCAAGGCCGGCCAGCCGTGGATCGACACCCGCATCAGCGCGCACATGGATGCCCTGGCCGACACCGAAACCGGCCTCGCCAACGAGGAAGCTGTCCTGAGTGGACGGACGTGGCAGGAGCCGGACTACGCCCTGGAGTCCCACGGCCGCACCGACCTGCACGAGACGATCGACACCACGGGCCGCACCGGCGACCGCCGCGGTGACTTCGACAGCGTCTACGGGGACTGGGAGTCGCTGCGCGACCAGCTGCACAACAGCCCGTCGTTCAGCAAGCTGCCCAGCGACGTCCTCACTGGACTGACGATCGCCGCAGAGAATCCCGCGGCCCTGCTGGACGAGGCGAACGCCGACGCGGCGCTGGCCCTGCTGACCGCGGACGGCGAGGCGCTGGAGACGATGACCCGGCTGGCCGACCAGCTGCGGGCCGAGGTCAACGGCGACGACGTCACCTACGTGGTGAACCGGAACATCAACTTCTCCAACGTCTGCTACGTCGGCTGCCGGTTCTGCGCCTTCGCGCAACGGGAACGCGACGCCGACGCCTATCGGCTGACCGTGGAGGATGTGGCCAACCGCGCCGAGGAGGCGTGGGTGCTGGGCGCCACCGAGGTCTGCATCCAGGGCGGCATCGACCCCAAGCTGCCGACCAGCTTCTACGCCGACATGGTGCGGGCGATCAAGACGCGGGTGCCGGGCATGCACGTGCACGCCTTCAGCCCCATGGAGATCGTCACCGGCGCCACCAAGGCCGGCGTGAGCGTCGAGGAGTGGCTGACCGAGCTGCGTGACGCCGGCCTGGACACGATTCCCGGCACGGCGGCGGAGATCCTCGACGACGAGGTGCGCTGGGTGCTGACCAAGGGCAAGCTGCCGACCAAGACGTGGCTCGAAGTCGTTGGCACGGCCCACAAGCTGGGCATCCGCTCCTCGTCGACGATGATGTACGGCCACGTCGACCACCCGGGCCACTGGCTCGGCCACCTGCGCACGCTGGCCCGCCTCCAGGACGAGACTGGTGGCTTCACCGAGTTCGTGGGCCTGCCGTTCGTGCACAACAACGCCCCGATCTACCTGGCCGGCGTGGCCCGCCCGGGACCGTCCCGAAGGGACAATCGGGCGGTGCACGCCATGGCTCGGCTGGCATTGCACGGCCGCATCGACAACATCCAGTGCTCGTGGGTGAAGCTGGGCGACGTCGGCACGGCCGAGGTGCTGCGCGGCGGCGCCAACGACCTGGGCGGCACACTGATGGAGGAGACCATCAGCCGGATGGCCGGCTCAGCGCACGGCTCGGCCCGCACCATCGCCGAGTTGGACGCGATGGCGGGTCTGGCCGGCCGGCACGCTCGTCAGCGAACCACGACCTACGGCCATGTTGCGACAAGTGGACCCGTTCGGGTGAGCCTTTTGGACCACTGACGTCACGGCGAATGGGTAGCTTCTGAGGTTGCCTCCCAAAGCAACATCGGCCTCGGAAGGACTATCCCGTGCGCAACAGAAAAGCGCTCGCGTTCCCGCTGGCCGTGATGGTGGCCGGGACGATCATCGCCGGTGCCGGGGCCGCCCTGGCCGCGACGCCCAGCGATATCGGCCCGGCCGTCCACACGGCCATCGAGCACCAGCGAGGTAACCCGCCGTGCGAGCGGGCCGGCCGGGGCAACCCGCCGACCTGCGACACCACCACGGCTCCGCCCACGTGCGAGCCGGCCGGCTACGGCCGCGGCCTGCCGCCGTGCACGTCGACCACGCCGCCGACGACCACCCGGTCGACGACGACGCCGCCGAAGACCACCACGACGCCGTGCACGACGACGAGCACCACCACGCCGTCGACCACGACGTCCACGACCTACACCACGCCGTCGACGACCACGTCCATGACGACGAGCACGACCTACACCACGTCGTCGACCACGAGCTCGACGACGACAACCACGACGACCCCGTCGACCACCACGACCAGCCCGTCGCTGTCGTCCACGACGGCCCCGCCGTCGACCACGACCACGACGACCGCGCCGCCGGTGACCACCTCCACGTCGCCGGGCACGCAGGAGCTGGCCTACACCGGCACCAGCACCGACACGGGCATGCTGATCGCCATCGGCGTGCTGCTCATCGTCGGCGGCGGCCTGATGCTGATGATCCGTCGGACCCCGAAGGCCCGAGGCTGAGTCGTCCCGTACGCCCCGCCCGCCCGGGGCGTACGGCACGAAACCTGCATCATGGTTGCCTCAGAGCGGGACTCGCGGTGTGAAAGCGCTGGTCCTGATCTTGTGGGACCCGGCGCTGGGGGGAGGCGCGAGCGCCGTTATTCTCGCTCCTCGTGATGGACCGCACAGTCCCCGGAACGGGTGGGGTTGACACGTTCGGTAGTTTTTCGAACGACAGCCACCCTCGTGTTCACTCTTTCGGGGCGACCTCACTGTCGGGAGACGCTGCCTTGCGTAACCAAGTTCGGCACCTGACGCGTTCCACCCTGGCTGCCGCCTGCCTGCTGCCGGTCACGCTGCTGCTCACCGCCGGCCTGGCCGCCGCCGAGACCGACGCCCCCGTCGAGAGCAAGGTCCCGGTCTCCCTGGACGGCTTCGCCCTGATCGCCATCCTGCTGGGCTTCGGTGGCCTCGTCGCCGGCCTGCTGCGCCACCGCCATCGCCTGGCCCGCGAGGCCAAGGCCGCCGCCGCGGCGGCCAAGGCGGCCGTCGAGGAGAGCGCCGCCGCCGTCGTCACCCCCAAGCCGGCCCCGCGGCCCACGCCCAGCCAGCTCTGAGTAGCCCCACCGAAGTTCGGAAGGGACCATTCCTCTACTCGGAGTGTAGGAAGTGCGCCTTCACGTCATCAGGCGGTTCTGAGTAGTTCGACGCTCTGCGACGGCCTGCACACACGGTTACCGTAGGCGGGTGGCGGAGAAGGAATCCCTGCTGACCCGGTTGCGCAAGCGTCATGCGTGGCTCGACCATCTGCTGCGCGCGGGCGCGCGGTACACGGAGCGTTACGGCGATCACTACGCCGCGGCGATCACGTACTACAGCGTGCTGTCGCTGATACCCCTGCTCATGCTGGGCTTCTCCGTGGCCGGATTCGTGCTGGCCGGCAACATGGAGCTGCTGGGGCAGATCAAGACCGGCATCGCCACCGCCGTGCCGGGCGCGCTGGGCGACGAGGTCAACACGATCGTCGGCAAGCTGATCGAGTCCCGCGGCACGGTCGGCGTCTTCGGCCTCCTGGCCGCCCTCTACTCCGGCCTGGGGTGGATGACCAGCCTCCGCGACGCCGTGACGGCCCAGTGGACCCGTGAGCGCCCGCAACTGCCGTTCCTGATCACCGCGGTCAAGGACCTGCTCACGCTGATCGGCCTCGGCCTGGCGCTGGTCGTCTCGTTCGGCATCACCGCGGCCGGCTCGGCGCTGGGCGGGCTGGTGCTGGAGTGGCTGGGCCTGCGGCAGACCGGCTGGGCCGAAGTGCTGCTGTCCCTCGCCTCGATCGTGCTGGGCCTGCTGGCCAACTGGCTGGTGTTCCTGTGGGTGCTGACCAGCCTGCCGCGCTTCCACGTCGGCTGGCGCAGCGCCGTGCGCGGCGCGATGACCGGCGCGATCGGCTTCGAGATCCTCAAGCAGGTCGGCAACGTCTACCTCCAGACGATCAAGGACTCGCCGTCCGGCTCGGTCTTCGGCACGCTGCTGGGCCTGCTGGTCTTCATCAACCTGGTGTCGCGGTTCCTGGTCTTCATCACGGCGTGGACGGCGACGGCCCGCGAGAACCTGGCCCGCTCGGCCGACCCGGTCGTGGCCCCGCCACCGGTGGTGATCCGGCCCTCGGTGCAGGTGGCCGCCCGCCCGGACGGCGTCCTGGCGGCCGGCCTGCTCAGCGCCGGCGCGCTGGTCGGCGTGACGCTGACCAGGCTGCTGCGCCGGCGCTGAGGCCTCAGAACGCCCCGATGCCGTTCGGCGTGCCCACGCCGGTGGGGGCGTCGTAGCCGGGCTTGCCGTTGCACAGGTAGTCCCCGCCGCAGTCCCGCCCGCCGACGGCGCCGCTGTCGACGTCGTACAGCGCGTTGGCGTGCGCGTAGATGTACGACGCGTCCGGCACCTGCGACCCGTTGCCGGCCAGCGCGATCAGCCCGGCGATGAACGGGGCCGAGGCGCTGGTGCCGCCGATGGTGCCCCAGCCGGGCGCCTGATAGGTGTCGTAGACGGCCAGGTCGTCGGCCACCGCCGAGACGTCCGAGACGGTTCGTTTGCCGCAGTTGGCGTCGTGCTGCCACGCCGGCTTGGCCACCCACGCCGAGCAGGCGCTGCCGGCCGAGTCCCACGCCTTCTCGGTCCAGCCCCGGGTGTTGTCGGCGCGGGTCAGCGTGGTCCCGCCGACGGCGATCACCGACGACAGCACGGCCGGGAACTCCGCCGTGGTGAAGCCGTAGTCACCGCTGCTGGCCACGATCGGCACGCCGGGGTGCCGGTACGCGGCGGCGAGTTCGCTCATGTGGCCGCTCTCGTCCAGGCCGTAGCTGTTGGACACCACGTTCGCCCCCTGCGCGACGGCCGTGTTCACCGAGGCGGCGAGGTTGGCGTCGAGCGGGTCATCGCCCTCCACCAGCAGGATTGCGCACGCGGGGCAGGCGGCCGAGGCCATGTCCAGATCGAGGGCGATCTCCATGCCCTAGCCCGGATCACCCTTCGGCAGCGGGGCGGCCTGGCCGTGCTGGTTGATCTTGCGGAAGCAGCCGTTGGCCGTGGTGCACGGCGGCAGGTCGTAGCGGCTGCGGTAGGCGGCCAGGTCGCTCTCGGCGTTGGGATTGTCGTAGGCGTCCACGATGGCGATGGTCTGCCCCGCGCCGCCGGTGGCCGGCAGGTGATACGCGGCGCGCAGGTCGTCGGCGCCGTGCCCGGCGTCGGCGGAATGCTGCGCGACGCTGAGGCAGTGCGCGATATGAGCATCACTCGGAGAGTTGCAGGATGGCATGGCGGGCTTGGCGACCGCCGGGCCCGCGAACGCGGTCAGCAGGGCCGCGGTGATGGCGAGTGCTCGAAACACGGTTGTCTCCCGACGACGTCAGTACGAAACGGTCTGCTGCAGGGAATTGCCGGCGGCGTCAGTCGCGCTCACCCGCAGCGCGGCGGGCTTGCCCAGCCACAGAGCCCGGTACTTGCCGTTGCCCAGCGACACCAGCGGCGCCGGCAGCCAGTTCTTGCCGTCGTACGAGATTTCCGCGCCGGCCTTGGTGATCGGGCTGGTGGAACCGCCCGGCGCGTGCGCGAAACTGATCGTCGCTCCCTTGTCTTCTTTGGCGTAGCGGACGTCCAGCAGCGGCAGCGCCGAGCACTGCGCGACGTCGCCGATCGACTCACAGCCCCAGTTGGCCGGCACGGTCCGAGTGTCGGAGCGCCCCGAGGCGAAGGTCCACTCGGTGTGGCTGGTTGTGCTGTGCGCCAACCACTGCGGGTGCATGGTCGCGTCGAGCGTCAGGTGGTACACCGCCGAGGCCGCCGGCAGGGTCACCCGGCCGGTGTCGGTGGACCGCACGTCGGCGTACACCTTGCCGTTCCCGCTGAGCACCAGGTGCGCGGAGGTGATGTCCTTGTCGTCCAAGGAAAGTGCGTGCCCCGGGTCGCTGTCGGCCGCCGGTAGGACGCCGATGCCGAGCGTGTCGCCGGTGCGGCACGCCGCGCAGCCCCAGCCCCAGCCGGCTGCCGCCGGCGTGGACTGGTCGGTGATGGCGTCGGTCGGCTGGACCAGGCCGGGGGCCAACGGTTCCCGCAGCCAGTCGGCAGTTCGCGTGGCGCCGGGCTTGACCAGGCGCGGCCCGTCGTAGACGACCCCGGTCTGCTTGGTGGCGTCGGTGAACAGGTAGTCCTTGGCGATGAGGTCCGACGCCCCGCCGACGTACTCGGTTCGGCGCAGGGGAGTGGTGATCGGGTGGATGGCCGTGGCCGGGAGGTCCAGGCCCACCGACCAGAGCTCACGCGCGAACCCGGCGTGCAAGCTGCCGAAGTAGTTGGCGTGCACGGTTTGCAGCTGGTCGGCGGCGACCACCTGGTGCTGGTCGGCCGGAATGGCCCCGGCTTCCCGGAACACCACGTCGTAGGTGTACGGATCGGCCTGGCCGGCCGGGGAGTCCAGGTGGGCGGTGAGGAACGTGAGGCGCTGCCCGATGGCCGGTGCGGGAGCCGGCTCCAGCAGCACCGGCACGTTCGGCGCGAGGAACGAGTTCTCCGCCGACGCCTTCTTCGCGTCCGTCCACATGGTGTGCACGGCCAGGTCGGTCAGGTCGGCCGGCCGTGGGGTCTGCACCGACACCGGCGCGGTCGCGGCGCGGGCGTCCAGGGTGATCGCCTGGTCGCCGGCGACGACGATGTCGCCGCGGTTGAGCACCCTCAGGTCGGTCAGCTTGTCGCCGGCCATGCCGGGCACGTACGCGGTGAGGCCGTAGTGGCCGTTGGGCACGCTGATCCGCAGCTCGCCGTCCGCGGTCGACGGGAAGTCCCCGTACTGCCGCTCGCTGTCCAGATTGATCAGGACCAGGTTGGCCGCCGCGGGCTTGCCGTCGGCCCCGAGCACGGTCAGCGCCAGCGTGTGCATCGGGTAGTTGGGCTGCGCGGCCTGCGGCGCCGGTGCTGCGCCCCGAGTCAGCGCGGACACGTCGTACCGGGCCGGATCGCCCTTGGCGTCGGTCGGGATGATGTACGTGTCGCCGTTGATCTTCTCGCGGAAGTAGCCGACACCCGGTCGGGGCGTCAGCACGAACTGGTCGCCGACGGCCAGCACGTGGTCGCCGGTCGGCAGTAACAGGTCGTGCGGGATCAGGTCGTGCGGGCTGGTGGTCGCGGCGGGGGCCACGGCCGTGGCCCCGAGGGCCAGGCCCGCGGCGGTGGTCACCGCGCCGAGCAGGTAGGTGGTTTTCACCCAGCTGATTGGTCGATGCCGCCCCGCCGCATGACAACATGAGCGGTGCTCGTTACCTAACCGTTATTGGCCTGGGCCGCCAGCCGCCGCGCCCGGGCCGCCCGTGCCCGGCGCTTGCGCACGACCATCAGCCCGAAGCCCAGCACGACCACGAGGGCCAGAATGGTCAGCGGCATGCCGACGTTGCCGAACGCCTGGTACATGGGGCTCCTGTCGGCCGCGTTCTGCACGCCGGCCGCGTCGGTGGTGCCGGTCGTCGAGGACGCCGTCGACGACGCCGAGGGCTTCACCGGCGGGGCCTGGTCGACCAGCTGGCCGACCGGGTGGGCGTTGGCCGCGCTCAGCGCGAAGCCCCAGTCCAGCAGCTTGGAGCTCTGCCGGTACATCGCGTACTGCTGCTGCTCGCCACGCAGCAGCACGGCCACCAGCCGGTGGCCGCTCTTGGCCGCCGAGGACAGATTCGTGAAGTGCGCGTCGGTGGTGTTGCTGGTCATGGCCGAGATCGCGCCGGTGTAGGTGGTGAGCAACTGGTCCGCGTTCTTCACGGTCAGGCCGCTCAGCGTCACCGACTTGACCCCGGCCGCCTCGGCGAAGGCCGGCAGCTGCATGGCGTGCCGGTAGATGACCGCCAGGTCGTAGGCCGAGGTGCTCATGCCGGGGCCGTCGAGGCCGCCGGGCGTGGCCACGCGGGTGTCCAGCGCGCCCATCTGCTTGGCCGCGGCGTTCATCAGGTCCAGCGTCTTGGGGATGCCGCCGAGGGTGCGGGCCAGCGCGTGCGGCACGTCGTTGCCGGGCTTGAGCAGCATGGCCTGGACGAGCTGGGCCACGGTCAGCCGGGCGCCCGCCTGCAGGCCCACGGCCGAGTAGCCCTTGGCCGCGTCGACGTCCTCCTGGGTGATCACCACCGGCGTGCTGGGCTTGAGGTCCTGCAGCGACACCATGGCCAGCAGCACCTTGATCAGGGCCGCCGGGCGCTGCCGGGCGTGCGGGTCCTTGGCCGCGAGCACGGCGCCGGTGTCCAGATCCGCCAGCACCCAGGAGGCGGCGTTGACCTCGGACGGGGGCGCGGTGGCGGCGTCGGGCGGCAGCACGAAGCCGCACTTGCCCAGCTGGTCGCCGCCCACCGGGTCGGCGGGCACCGGCAGCGGCGTCGGCGCGGGCGTGCCCGGGGCGGGCTGCTCCGCATCGTCCTCGGCGGCCGGCGGCGACTGCTTGTTCGTGCACTCGCTCGGCACGGCGCCGGTGGAGGACGCCGTCGCGCTGGTGGTGGTCGTGGTAGCCGCAACAGCGCTGCCCGTCGCTACGAACATGGCGGTGACCACGGAGGCCAGAGCCATGACCAGGGCGGCTGCGGGCCGTCGAGCTGGGAGAGGCACCCTCGCAGGCTAGTGCCTCACGCGGTGTGACCGGTTGGACCCGTGGGTTACCCGATCCCGGCCGAGGCGGATACTGCGGACGTGAAGCTGACCAGTGGCAAGTCGGTGTTCCTGCTCCTGTTCGGGGTGTGGAGCTGGTTCATCTGGGTGACGCTCGTGATCAACGTGGCGCAGGACCCGAGGGCCTTCGTCGCCGGGTCGGCCACGGCTTTTTTCTACGTCCACCTGATCCTGGCGATCATCTCCGTCGTCTTCGGCACGATCATCGGGGTCTTCGGCGTGCGCGGGCTGCTCGCGGCGCGCCGGCCGGCCGAGGTCGCTCACCCTGGGTGAGGCCGGGCGAGGGTTGCCTGCCCCTGGCAATTGTGAACATTCGCATGTCTGGCCCGGTGCTGTCCGGATTGCTACGTTCCGGCGAATGAGACGTCTGCTGACGCTGCTGACCGCGGCCGGCGCAGCCCTGATCGGGCTGGCTCCCGCGGCTTCCGCCGCCCCGGACCATCACTGCGACGCCACCGGCACCGCCTACACGTACGTGGTGCTCTACACGCCGGGCATCCCCCGGTTCGCCGCCGACGCCGAGCTGCGGCTCGACTGCGGCAGCCTCGTCGAGTACTACCCCGAGATCGGGGTCGCGGTGGCCACCTCCGCCGCCCCCGACTTCGCCGACAAGATCGGCCCGTACCGGGCCTACAGCGGCCGCAAGGACGTGCCCGCGGCCACGGTGCGCTCGGCGTCCCAGGAATCGGTGCGGGAGTCGTTGCGGGCGGCCGTGCCCGCCGTCGACCGCAGCGCCGAGCAGTGGGACATGGACCTGATCAAGGCCAAGCAGGCCAACAAGGTCAACGAGGGCAGCCGCCGGGTGGTGGTCGGCGTGCTCGACTCCGGCCTCGACGCCGCCCACCCCGAGTTCGCCAAGGCCGCCGACCCGGCCGACTCCGCCGGCTGCCTGACCGGCAAGGCCGACCCGTCGCCCGACGCCTGGAAGCCCACGACCAGCGCGCACGGCACCCACGTGGCCGGCACCATCGCCGCCGCCGACGACGGCAGCGGCGTCACCGGCATCGCGCCGAACGTGCGGCTGGCCGCCGTGAAGGTGGTCAGCGACGACGGCTTCATCTTCCCGGAGTCCGCGGTCTGCGCCTTCGTCTGGGCCGGCAAGCACCACTTCGCCGTCACCAACAGCAGCTACTTCGTGGACCCCGGCTTCTACTTCTGCCGCAACAAGCCCGGCGACGCCGCGGCCTATGAGGCGATCCGGCGCGCGGTGGCGTTCGCGACCGGTCGCGGCGTGCTCAACGTGGCCGCCGCCGGCAACGAGGCGATGGACATCGCCAACCCCACCAAGGACACCGTGCGGACGCACCCGGTCGACAAGAACTGCGCCGTGCTGCCGGCCGGTCTGCCGGACGTCGTCTCCGTGACTGCGGTCGGTTACGGCGGCGCCATGTCGAGCTACAGCGATTGGGGCAAGGTCGACGTGACCGCTCCGGGCGGTGACCGCGCGCAGATTCCGCCGGCCGGTTCCGGCACCTCGTGCCCGCTGTCCACGCTGCCCGGCGGTGGTTACGGCACCATGTGCGGCACCTCGATGGCGTCACCGCATGTGGTCGGGGTGGCGGCGCTGCTGGCCAGCACGCATCCGTGGGCCTCTCCCGCGCAGCTGCGGGGCCTGCTTCGGTCCGAGGCGACGCCGATCGCCTGCCCGGCCGCCACGACGACCTGCACCGGGCCGGCCGGAAACAACTCGTATTACGGGCACGGACTGGTCAATGCATTGGCCGCGGTGACCGCTAACACGGTGACTCGCTGACAGTGAGGCACGGGAAGTCCCCGCTTCCCGTGCCTCCTGCGTAATCCTCAAGTCTTTAGAAGTCGAACTCACCGTTGCGGACGCCGGCCACGAAGGCCGTCCACTCGGCCCGGTCGAAAATGTGAGCCGGCAGGCTCGGGTCCTTGGCGTCACGCAGGGCGATGCCGCCCGACGGGAGAGCAGCAACCTCGACGCAACCGCCGTCCTGACAGAAGCTGCTCTTCTTGAAAGTGATTTCCATGGATCGTGTTATCTCTCACTCATAGTTGGTTCTTTGCACCTTCTTGATCAGGTCGAGCGAGGACTTGTGGTCCGGACACCGCGACAACAGATTCTCGAAGATGCTCTGGTACTTCTTCACCTCGGTCTCCTGTGCCGAGAACCGGTCGCCACCGCTCAGTTCCTGGTAGACGGTGTCCTGATCGGTGTCGTTGTCAAAGGTGAAGATCACATAGTTGCACTGGATCCCAAGACTGTAGCCGGTCGAGTATGGGAAGATTCTCAGATCCACCCCATCGTGTTCGGCGAAGTCGATCAGGTTGTCCAGTTGCTTGCGCATCGTGTTCGGAGAGTCAACCACCCGATGCAGAGCGCATTCGTCGATCACCGCGGTGATCTGTAGTTCGCCCAGCCGGTCAAGGACGTAGCGCTGACGTCGGCCGCGAATTTCGACCAGTTGGTCGATCTCGCTGTCCGGGGCTTCCGGATAATTGTTCCGGAAGATTTCACGGCAGTACTCCGGTATCTGGACAAGCCCGGAGATCGCGAATCCACTGAACCAGTTCATGCCGGACGCGGCCGATTCCAGCGAGATGTAGCTGCCCAGATTGGGCGGCCAGGCCTCGGGGTGGTCGGACCACCAGCCCTCGTCCTGGCTGGCCGTGGCCAGGCCCTGTAGGCGGGTGCGCAGCCGGTGGTCGCGCACGTCGTACAGGTCGAGGAGATCACGCACGTCACGAAGCTTGGGCAGGCCCTGGCCGTTTTCCAGCCTGCTGACCTTGGACGGGGAGCACTCGAGCCGTCGCGCCGCGTCGACGAGTTGCAGTCCAGCGGCCTCGCGGAGCTTGCGCAGCTCGTGGCCGAGGCGGCGGCGCGGGATCAACGGTCCCTGAGAAGGGGGCATCCATACACCTCCTACAACAACCATGCCCGCGTAGCCGCTGGAGGCGCGTGGCGCCACGCTAGGCCATCGGGGTGACCGTGGCAAGCAATCCACACACGCAATTGCACGGTGGCATTGCGCTGTGCGTTTTCCTCACGCACTCTACCCCTTCAGTCCCGGCTGACTTCCGAGAGGATGAGCTGAGATGAGCCTTGAGCGAGCACCTCTGATCTTCCGCCTGACCACCCCGTCGCGGGCCGCGAAAATCATCATCGAGAGTGAGTTGTCGCTGGAGTTGCGCGGCCTGCGCCGGGCCACTCGCGTCGTCGGGCGCTGGCACCGGCGCGTGGCCCGCACCGTCGATCACGGCATGCGGCTGGGCTACGCCATCGAGCGGCTGTGCCGGCTGGCCGTCGAGGTCGAGTCGCGGCCGCGGAAGGTCGGCGCGCAGGTGCTGAGCGCGGGCCAGGCCCGGCGTCAGCTCGACCGGTCCCCGTCCGTGGGCGCGGCCGCGCTCGGGCGGGTCGTGCTCGCCGCCGACGCGGAACGGCGCCGGCTGCTGCGGGCCGTCGACCACAACATCGCCGATCTCGGCCGCCTGACGGCGCGGCTGGAGCGCGACAGCGAGCGGCTCCAGCACCTGATCGAGCGCTGCTATCTCGGGCCGCAGCGGGACATCCTGCTGGCCCGGTCGCTGGCCGGCGACGAGCGGGCCGACCGCATGCCGGTGGTGCGGGCGTTGCCGGACCTGACGTTTCTGGTGCTGGCCATCGGGCGGCTGGAGGCCGTCACGCACGAGGTGTCCGCCTGCCGCGAGGAGGCCCACGGGACCAGGGCGCTGTTCCCGTTCGTGCCGGAACAGCGCCTCGATCCCTCGGTCGCCGTGCGCAACTAGCTCTCGTGCGGGTAGCTCTTCTGCAGGGCCTGGTCCAGGTCGGTCCAGAGGTCCTCGACGTCCTCAAGGCCGACCGACAGCCGCAGCAGGTGGTCGCCGATCCCGGCGCCGTGCCGGTCCTGCTCGGGCACGATGTGGTGGCTCAGCGAACCCGGGTGCTGGATCAGCGTGTCGACGCTGCCGAGGCTGACCGCCGGCGTGATCAGCCGGACCGCGCCGATCACCGCGTGCGGATCGCCGACGACGTCGAAGGACACCATCGGGCCGCCGATCCCCGGCCGGTAGACCCTGGCTACACCGGGATGGTCGGCGAGGCGGTGAGCCAGCTCGGCGGCCGTCCCTGAGGCGTGGGCGATGCGGATGGGGAGCGTGGACAGGCCGCGCAGCAACAGGTATCCGGCCAGCGGGTGCAGGATGCCGCCGGTGGCCATGCGGATCGTCCTGAGCCGGCCGGCGAACTCCTCGTCACAGGCCACCACCCCGCCCAGCACGTCGCCGTGGCCGCCGAGGTACTTGGTCGCGCTGTGCAGCACGATGTCGGCGCCCAGCTCGATCGGCCGTTGCAGGACCGGCGTGGCGAAGGTGTTGTCCACCAGCACCGGCACGTCGACGTCGATGGCCCGGATGTCCACTTCGGACAGTGTCGGGTTGGCCGGCGACTCGACGATCACCAGGCCGGTGTCGTCGCGGATGTCCCGCTTGACGGAGTCCACTGTGGACCAGGTGACCTCGGTGCCGAGCAGGCCGGAGCCGATCACGTGGTCGCTGGTGCCGTAGAGCGGGCGGACGGCGACGATGTGCCGTTTTCCCTGCGCGACAACGGCCAGCAGGCAGGCGCTCAGCGCCGCCATGCCCGTCGCGAAGGCCACCGCCGACTCGGCGCCCTCCAGGTCGGCCAGGGCCCGCTCGAACCGGGCCACCGTCGGATTGCCGACGCGGCCGTAGATCGGGTTGTCGCCCAGCTCCACGCCGGCCGCCGCCCGGTCGAGGCGGGCCGCCTCCTCGCGGCTGTCGCGGGCGGGATAGGTCGTGGAGAGGTCGATCGGGACCGCGTGCAGCCCCAGATCCGTCAGGTCCTCGCGGCCGGCGTGCACAGCCCTGGTGTTCAGCTCCATGCCGCCCATCCTGGGCCGGTAACGGTGCTTTGTCGGAAATCCCGTACTAAATTCGGCGCATGGCCTCTGACGTGCGTCTCGATCCGGTTGATCTTGCCATTCTGCGGGAGCTTCAGAACGACGCCCGGCTCACCAACAAGGAGCTGGCGGCCCTGGTCGGCATCGCCCCGTCCACCTGCCTCGACCGGGTGGCCCGGCTGCGGTCGGCCGGCATCATCCTCGGCACCGTGCTCCGCGTCGACGCCAGCGCCCTGGGCCGGCCCTTGCAGGCGCTGCTGTTCATCCGCGTGCAGCCCCATCGCGGTGTCCTGGAACCGTTCGTCAAACACGCCCTGGAGCAGCCCGAGACCCGGGCCGTCTTCCACCTCACCGGCGCCGACGACTTCATGGTCCACGTCGCCGCCGCCGGCGCGACCGACCTCCAGCGCCTGGTGCTCGACCAGTTCACCGCCCGGCCCGAGGTCGCGCTCGTGCACACCACCCTGATCTTCCAGCAGTGGGAGGGCGGTCCGCTGCTGCCGCCTACCACTTCCGGCTGACCCCGCTTCGGTCCCCAGGGCGATGCCCGCTGATCGTGACGATCCCTAACTTCGGTTCGCATGAGGGTTTTGCTCATCACCGCGGCGATCCTGTTGGGCGCGACCGGGACGGCGGCCGCCGCGCCGCCGACGGCCGGGGCCGGCAGCCTGGGAGACCGGCTGTTCCCCGACCTCGGCAACGGCGGCTACGACGCCCAGTCCTATGACATCAGCTACGACTACCGGCCCGGCGTCACCACCATGGCGTCCTCGGTCGTCATGCGGGCCCGGGCCACCCAGACCCTGTCGTCCTTCAGTCTCGACTCCGCGGTGTCCAAGATCGGATCCGTTGCCGTGGACGGGAAACCGGCGGCTTTCCGCACCGAGAGCGAGAAGCTGTTCGTCACGCCCGTCTCGGCCATCCCCGACCACGCCTCGTTCACCGTGCGGATCTCGTACACCGCCGACCGTTCGCTCGATCCGCCCTCGCCCGCCCTGCACCTGCCGCCCGGCACCGACTGGCCGTTCAAGGCGTGGATCACCACCCCCGACGGCTTCGCCTTCATGGGACAGCCCGACCGGGCCCACGTTTTCTTCCCCTCCAACGACTATCCCGGCGACAAGGCCCGCTTCACCTTCCGGGTCACCACGCCGTCCTCGTTGACCGCGGTGTCCAACGGCTCACTGGTATCCCGGGCGACCGCCGGCGACCGCACCACGTACGTCTGGCGGACCGCCCAGGAGATTCCCACCGACATCACCCAGGTCGCCGTGGGCAGGTTCCGCGAGATCGACCAGACCGGCCCGCACGGCCTGCCGGTGCGCAGCTTCCTCACCGCCGCCCAGGCCGGCGGCGACGACCTGGTGCGCCGCACCCCGGCCGAGCTCTCGTGGCTGGAGCAGACCCTCGGCCTGCCCTTCCCCTTCGAGCGCTACGGTGTCCTCGGCGTCGACAGCTCGTACGACGGTGTCGCCCTGGAGACCGCCTCCATGTCCACCTACGGCGCCGCAGGCTTCCTCCAGCCGGCCGAGCGGGTCGAGCCGATCATGGTGCACGAGATGACCCACCAGTACTTCGGCGACGCCGTCTCGGTCGGCAGTTGGGACGACATGTGGCTCAGCGAGGGCCACGCCGACTACTACCAGATGATGTTCACCGCCCAGCAGCGGAAGCAGACCTTTCCCGACGCCATGAAGTCCTTCTACGACATCGACAACAACCAGCGCGCCACCTGGGGGCCGCCGGCCCGCCTCGACACCGCCGCCGCCACCCTCCTCGGCTCCGATGCCACCGGCGCCCTTTCCCTGTTCGCCCTGCACGAGCTCGTCGGCGAGCAGACCTTCCGGCACATCGAGCAGGCCTTCTACACCCAGTTCCACGGCCGCTCCGCCCACACCGCCGACTACATCGCCGTCGCCAACCGCGTCTCCGGCCGTGACCTCACACCGTTCCTGACGTCCTGGCTCTACGGCGCCACCACCCCGCCCATGCCCGGCCACCCCGACTGGACGCCGGGCCAGCCGTAGCACCCGGAAACGCGTCGAGGCCCCACCGCTTGTGGCAGGGGGGCCTCGACGTGTCTGCCGGTCAGACGCGCTTGAACAGCAAGGCGCGCTTGACCTCCTGGATGGCCTTGGTCACCTGGATGCCGCGGGGGCAGGCGTCGGTGCAGTTGAAGGTGGTGCGGCAGCGCCACACGCCGTCGACGTCGTTGAGGATGTCGAGACGCTCCTCGGCGCCCTCGTCACGGCTGTCGAAGATGAAGCGGTGGGCGTTGACGATGGCCGCGGGGCCGAAGTAGGAGCCCTCGGTCCAGTACACGGGGCACGAGGTGGTGCAGCAGGCGCACAGGATGCACTTGGTCGTGTCGTCGAACCGGGCGCGGTCGGCGGCGGACTGGATGCGCTCGCGGGTGGGCTCGTGCCCGGTGGTCATCAGGTACGGCTTGACGGCACGGAACGCCTCGAAGAAGGGCTCCATGTCGACGAGCAGGTCCTTGTGCACCGGCAGGCCCTTGATGGGCTCCATGGTGATGGTGGTCGGCTTGCCGTTGCCGGCCATCAGGTCCTTCACCAACACCTTGCACGCCAAGCGGTTGACGCCGTTGATGCGCATGGCGTCGGAGCCGCAGACACCGTGGGCGCAGGAGCGGCGGAAGGTGACGGAGCCGTCCAGGTACCACTTGATGTAGTGCAGGACGTTGAGCACCCGGTCGGTGGGCAGCGCGGGAACCTCGAAGGACTGCCAACGAGGCTCGTCCTCGAACTCCGGGTTGAACCGACGGATCTGCACGGTGAGGGTGATCGCACCGGGCGGCACGGGCGGCTGCGAGCCCCGGGAACCCGAGGGCGCGGTTTCGGTCGTCGCGGTCATCAGTACTTGCGCTCCATCGGCTTGTACCGGGTGAAGGTCACCGGCTTGTAGTCAAGGCGGATGTCGGCGGCCAGGCTGTCGCCCTGCTTGTACGCCATGGTGTGGCGCATGAAGTTCGTGTCGTCACGCGTCGGGTAGTCCTCCCGAGCGTGCCCGCCACGGGACTCCTTGCGGGCCAGGGCGCCGACGACCAGGATCTCGGCCAGCTCCAACAGGAAGCCGAGCTCGACGGCCTCCAGCAGGTCGGTGTTGAACCGCTTGCCCTTGTCCTGCACGGCGACGTTGCCGTAGCGCTCCTTGAGCTGCTGCACGTCGTGCAGCGCCTGCTTGAGCGTGTCCTCGGTGCGGTACACGGCGGCGTTGGCGTCCATCGTGTTCTGCAACGCGATGCGCAGGTCGGCCACCCGCTCGGAGCCGGTGGAGGAGCGCAGCCCCTCGACCATGGCCTCGACCATGGTGGCCGGGTTCTCCGGCAGGTCCACGTGGTCGTGCACGGTGGCGACGTACTCGGCGGCGGCGAGGCCGGCCCGCCGGCCGAACACGTTGATGTCCAACAGGGAGTTGGTGCCCAGCCGGTTGGCGCCGTGCACGGAGACGCAGGCGCACTCGCCGGCGGCGTACAGGCCGGGGACGACGTGCTCGTTGTCCCGCAACACCTCGGCGTGGATATTGGTGGGGATGCCGCCCATCGCGTAGTGCGCGGTCGGGTAGACCGGCACCGGCTCGGTCACCGGGTCCACACCCAGGTAGGTGCGGGCGAACTCGGTGATGTCGGGCAGCTTGGTCTCCAGCACCTCGGCCCCGAGGTGCGTGCAGTCCAGCAGCACGTAGTCCTTGTGCGGACCGGCGCCACGGCCCTCCAGCACCTCCAGCACCATGGACCGGGCGACGATGTCGCGCGGCGCCAGGTCCTTGATGGTGGGGGCGTAGCGCTCCATGAACCGCTCGCCGTCGGCGTTGCGCAGGATCGCGCCCTCGCCGCGGGCGCCCTCGGTGAGCAGGATGCCCAGGCCGGCCAGGCCCGTCGGGTGGAACTGGTAGAACTCCATGTCCTCCAGCGGCAGGCCCTTGCGGAACACGATGCCCATGCCGTCGCCGGTCAGGGTGTGCGCGTTCGAGGTGGTCTTGAAGACCTTGCCGAAGCCGCCGGTGGCGAACACGACCGCCTTGGCCTGGAACACGTGGATCTCGCCGGTGGCCAGCTCCAGCGCGACCGCGCCGGTGCAGACCGGGCCGTTGGCCGTCTCGGTCATGCACACGTCGAGCACGTAGAACTCGTTGAAGAACTCGATGCCGTGCTTGACGCAGTTCTGGTACAGCGTCTGGAGAATCATGTGGCCGGTGCGGTCGGCCGCGTAGCAGGCGCGCCGCACGGCGGCCTTGCCGTGGTCGCGGGTGTGGCCGCCGAAGCGCCGCTGGTCGATCCGGCCCTCGGGCGTCCGGTTGAACGGCAGGCCCATCTTCTCCAGGTCGAGGACCGCGTCGATGGCTTCCTTGCACATGATCTCGGCGGCGTCCTGGTCGGTGAGGTAGTCACCGCCCTTGATCGTGTCGAAGGTGTGCCACTCCCAGTTGTCCTCCTCGACGTTGGCCAGCGCGGCGCACATGCCGCCCTGGGCCGCGCCGGTGTGGGAGCGGGTGGGGTAGAGCTTGGTCAGCACCGCGGTGCGGACGCGCTGCCCGGCCTCGATGGCCGCGCGCATCCCGGCGCCGCCGGCGCCGACGATGACCACGTCGTACTTGTGTACCTGCATGTCCGGCGTCTCCCGCGGTTCAGCCGCTGATGTTCGGGTCGAAGGTGAAGATCACGAAGCTGCCCAGCGCCAGGATCAGCGCCATCGACACGTACAGCAGGATCTTCAGCCAGAACCGGGTGGCGTCCTTGCGCGCGTAGTCGTTGATCACGGTGCGCAGGCCGTTGCCGCCGTGCAGCTCGGCCAGCCACAGCATGGACAGGTCCCAGAACTGCCAGAACGGCGAGGACCAGCGGCCGGCGACGAAGGCGAAGTTGATCCGGTGCACGCCGCCGTCGAGGATGTTCATGATGAACAGGTGCCCGAGCACCAGCACGATCAGCAGCAGGCCGGACAGCCGCATGAACAGCCAGCTGTAGAGCTCGAAGTTGCTGCGGCGGGCGGCCGGGCGGCGTGGGCTGCGCGGAGCCGAGATGTTCAGGGTGCTCATGTCAGTTGCCACCGCCGAAGATCATGACAATGTTGCGCTGGAGCATGAAGTACGCGCCGGGGATCATCACGATCACCCAGATCGCGATGATCGCCCACAGCATCGGGCGCTGGAAGCGCGGGCCCTTGGCCCAGAAGTCGACCAGCATGATCCGGATGCCGTTGAGCGCGTGGTAGAGCACCGCGGCGACCAGGCCCAGCTCCAACAGGTTGACGAGCGGGTTCTTGTAGAGCTCGATGACCTTGTCGTAGGCGTTCGGCGAGACACGAACGACCGCGGTGTCCAGCACGTGCGCGAACAGGAAGAAGAAGGTCAGCACCCCGGTGATCCGGTGGGCCACCCAGGACCACATGCCCAGATCGCCGCGGTAGACGGTGCTACCGCGTCGGCTGCTGCCCCCTGTTCCCTCTGCTGCGCCCGTCGGCGGGGCGGTGGTACTGGCCATGGTGCGCGTGGCCTCCGGCGTCAGTGGTGGGCGCGGCCCCAGGCGGCGTCGTGCGTGCGGGGCCTTGACCCTCCGGATGCTAGACCGGGGGCCTGCGGCTGGCCCAACGGCGACGGGCCGTCTGTGATCGATGAGACACGCAACGGTGTGGTCCAGGCCGCTTTAACGATCAAGGACCAGTGCCGCTCTGCACAGATGGTCGGCCCGGCGGGTGGTCTCCGGCTGGCGGTACCTGGGGGCCAGCCGCAGGACCAGGTCGCTCGCGGTGTCCAGATCCGTCCGGTGTCCGATCGAGACGAACAGCGGCTTCACCTCGCGCTGGGTGCGCAGCGCCCGGCCGACCACGTCGTCGCCGTCCCGCAGCTCGGTCCAGTCGCCGCGTTCGGGGCCGGGCGGGTCGTAGTGGCCCATCGGGGTCTTGGCCACGCCGATCGACGGCAGGCCGGTGACCACGCCCAGGTGGCTGGCCAGCCCGAACCGGCGCGGATGGGCCACGCCCTGGCCGTCGCAGATCAGCAGATCGGGCGACGTCGTCAGCCGTTCGAGCGCCTTCAGCAGCGCAGGCAGCTCACGGAACGCGAACAGCCCTGGCACGTAAGGGAAATCTGTGACACCCGGCACAACGGCCTGATCCACCGTTTCGAGTGACGCGAGGTCGACCACCACGACCGCCGCGCACAGCCGGTCCTCGGCGTAGGCCACGTCGAGGCCGGCCGCGGTTCGGGGCCGGAAGTCCGCCGGCGGGTGCGGGTCCACCAGCGGGGCCATCCGGAGTTGCAGCGCAACCGCCTCTTCCGGGGTCGACGGCCAGTCGTCGATCATGTGAAGTGCCTCTCCGAAGCCAGGTCGCCGCGCTCGTCGAAGACCCGCTCGCGGGCCAGCCGGCCGTCCGGGTGCCAGTCCCGGGCGACGCCGATGATCACACCGCGCCGGACCGTCAGCTCCGACTTGGGTGTGCCGTCCTCGTACCAGGTGCGCTGCGGGCCGTCCTCAACGCCGTACCGGTAGGTCACCAGCGACGTCACCTCGCCGCTGTAGCCATGAGTCACCGCCTCGCCGGTGAAGACGTGGCCGTCGTGCTTGAGCCGCGCGCCGTCGTCCCACTCCACCGTGCTGACCTGGAGGTCGATGCGGGGCAGCGGCGGCTCGTCCGGCGGCGCCTCCCGCTCGTCGAGGAGAAATCCGTTGGCGTCCCAGCGTTGGATCTTGGTGACGGCGCCCTGGGGATCGTGTGCCGTCAGCTCGCGGATGCGCCCGTTGCTGTGCCAGCGCCGCCATTCGCCGACCCGGACGCCCTGCTCGTGCCGGCCCTCCGCGTCCGGCGCCCACCACGGGCCGTCCTTGAGGCCGTCCCGGTAGGACGTGATCCGGTCGCCTTCCTCTAATTGGCCGGTGAAGGGCTTGCCGTCGTGACAGCGCAGGCCATCGGCCTCGGTCGTGTGGTCCCGGTCGACCCTGGTCGTCGGCTCGCCCCGCTCGTCCCAGCGGGCCTCGCCGTCCTCCGCCGGCATTCCGTTGGGATGCCAGCGTTTCCGGCCGTCGCTGCGCAGGATCCCGCTGTCGTACCAGGTCCGGGCCGATTGCCGGACGCCGTCGCGGTACGTCTCCAGCGACAGCAGGCGATCCCCGTTCTCGCGGACCAGTTCCCCCGTGAACGGCTCGCCCCCGTGCACCAGGCGGCCCTGCTCGTCCCGGGTCGGGGCGTCCCCGTACAGCTCGATCCGCTTCGCCCTCGGCGGCAGGAAAGCGCCGTCCAGCACCGCTTCCGTCAGGTCCGCCGTGGACAGGTCCACGTCGTCCAGCATCGCCGCCGTCAGGTCCGCCCCACGCAGGTTCGTGTCCTGGAACACCGCGCCGATCGCCGACACCCGGGTCAGGTTCGCCGCCGCCAGGTTCGCCCCGGTCAGGTTCGCGTCGTCCAGGTTCGCGTCCGGCAGCTGCGCCTCGCCCAGATCAGCCCCTCGCAGATCCGCGCTGGTCAGCTGCGCCCCGTCCAGCTCCGCCTTCCTGAGCCCCACGCCCCGCAGGTCCGCCCCGCTCAGCACCGCGCCACTCAGCGGCGCCCCGGTCAGTTCCGCTCCCCGGAAGTCCAGGCCCGTGAAGTCGCCCAGGCCGGCGTCGAGCCAGTCCTCCAGCGCGACCGCCGCTTCGTCATCGTCCGGCCAGCGGACCGGCAGCCACTCACTCACCCCTCAAACGTACTGTCACCGGACCGCTGCCGACATCCCCGTTCTTCGCGCCGGCCGCCCGTCCTCGCCCCACCGCCGCTCGTCGACCGTCCTCGTCGAGGCGCCGCACCGTGGCCGGCCTGCCGATCGGATGCCACTCCCGGGCCGCCGCCACGATTCGGTCCTTTGTGGACTGTCGGTGTCGAATCGAGCTCACGGCGATCTCAGCCGGGGTCGGCCGCCTGGATGTCGAACCGCTTCACCACGGTCACAGCTCGTCGCCGTGCGCGCCGGCGTGGTCGGTGTCCCGGGTGAGATTGCCCTGGGGGTCCCACTCCTGGACCTTGCGCACGTCACCCCGGCGGTCGAGGAGGGTGAACTCCTTGAGCCGCCCGCCCGGATACCACGTGCGCCATTCGCCGACGGCTGTGCCCATGGCGTACTGGCCCTCGAATTCCTTGCTGCCGTCCGGGAAGTACTCCACGGACGGGCCGTGCTCAAGGCCGTCCTGGTAGCCGGTCACGCCGACCACCCGGCCGTCCTCGGTGTCGACGATCTCGCCGGTGTACGGCACGCCGTCGACACGGACCATCCAGCCGTCGTCGGTGTCCGAGGTCGTGAGCCCGCGGTCGATCCGGCGGCCCACCGGATCGAGTGGAGGGCTCCGCCGTCACAGCTTGCCGTGGCCGCCGATCGGTTGACCGTCCTCGTCCCACAGGGTCTCCGAGGCGAGCAGCCCGTCCTCGCCGAACCGCTGCTCCTTGGCCAGCTGCCCGTTGGGGTGCCATTCGCGGGCGGTCCCGACGACCCGTCCGTTGTGGACGGTCATCTCCGACTTGGGCTCCTCGCCGTCGTACCACTCCCGCTGCACGCCGTCGCGGAAACCGTCGACATAGGTGGCCAGCGACGTGACCTCGTCGAGCCAGTTGTAGGTGACGGCCTCGCCGGTGAACAGCTCACCCCGGTGCAGCAGCCGCTGGTCGTCGTCCCACGCGACCTCGTCGGTCTGGATGTCGATGCGCTCCATGTGCCTCACTCCGGAATGAATTCGCCGTTGGAAGCGGGGTACTTGGTGAACCGGCCCGCGTTGCTCGGCACGCCGTCCAACGTAACATTGCAGTTCGCGCAGCACGGGGCCTGGCGGACCTCGGGGCCGAACGGGAAGTAGTTGTCCACCCGCATCTCGGGCAGGTCGGCCTCGGTCGGCGCGTGGTCCAGCTTGCCCTCGTCGTACAGGTGCTGCCGTTCCCACAGCGAGGCGTTCACGGCCTTCACCTCGGCGTGCCCGAGCGGCTGGTCCGGGTGCATCTCGTTGCCGGGCTCGGTCCGCATCTGCTCGACCCGGTCGTACCGGCTCTGCAGGGCGGGGTGCAGCGGATCGGCGAGCTCGTTGGGATGGCCGTTCGCGCCCTCCCACACCGCGCCGGTGCGGCGGTCCACCGACACGGCGGTGACCTGGCCGACGGTGTTGGCGCTGACGCTCGGCTGCGCCTCCAGCAACTTGGGGGGCTTGGGCTTGTCCAGCGAACCGATCTCCCGTTGCCGGCCCTCGGCCTTCAGTTGGTCGACCTGACGCTGGTAGTCGGCGCGCTGCTGCTGGTACTCGGCCTTGCGCCGGGCGTTCTCGTCGTCGAGCTGGCCGCGCTGCTGGATCTCGGCTTTCTGCGCGTCGTGGTACTGCTGCGCGCGGCCCTCGCCGACCTCGGTCGTGTACTGCTTGACCGGCTTGCCGTCGACATGGGTGATCAGATCGTCGTCTCCGCGCTTGACCCGGGACTCGTCGATCTGCTCCAGCTTCTTGGTCTGCGAGTTGAGCGGCTTGGAGAAGGGGCCGTCGTCCTTGCCGCCGCCACCTCCACCTCCGCCACCCCCGCCACCACCACCGCCGCCCCCGCCGCCACCGGGCGGCGGGTTGTGCGGCCCGTCGCCGCCGCCTCCGCCACCGGGCAGCTTCGGCGGGGTCTTGTCGTGGCCGCCGCCCCCGCCGCCGACGCCGCTGCCGCCCCGCGTGCCGCCGCCGGAGACGTTCTTGACGTCCTTGCCGCCGCTGCCGCTGCCGGTGCTGACACTGCTGGCGCTGCGCGTGCCGCCGCCGGGCAGGTGCTTGGACTTGGCGTCAGGATGGACCTTGAGCAGGCCGTCCCGACCCTTGTGGTCGGCCGCCTCGTGCAGGTCGCCGGTCGTGCCCAGACGCTGCCCGGCCGTGTCGGCGACCCGGCCGCCCTCCTTGAACACCTTGCCGGTGACCTCGACGCCACGGCCCATCGCCTTGGCCACGACGGAGCCGATGCCGGAGCGGTCGTTGCCGGCGTGCTGCACCAGGTTCTGACCGGCGGTGTCCAGCTTCTCGCCGGCGGCGGCCACGGTCTGTCCGAACTTCGACAGGTTGCTGCCCGAACGGCGTAGATGATCAGGATCCGTGTGGATCTTGCTCAAGGCATGGCCTCCCTGTCCCGGTTGCCTCTATGACGCCACCTGACCAACCATGGTTCCCGGTCACGGTGTGTCACCATGTGCCGACAGTTGGTCCGAGCGGGTCAACGATTCGGTTACACGGACCGTGACCGGTGTCGTGGGCCCGGAACCGAGAGGTACCGTTTCGCCCTCGGCGGGACCGACACCGACAACGGGTTCGGGGCATCGCAGCTCGTCGAAGCAGGGAGAGGACGACAAACCGTGCGTCGAATGCGTGGAGTAGCGGTAGCGGCGATCGCGCTGACCAGCGTGGTGTCGTTGGCCGCGTGTGCCAAGGACACCACGTCCAACGGGGGCGGTGGCAGCAACGGCGGGTCGTCATCGGCCAGCGGCTGCAAGCTGGCCACGCCGCCCAACGCCACGGCGGCGGGCACGAGCACCACCGGCAGTTCGACCAAGGTCGACGGCAGCGCGCTCAAGGTCGGCCTGGCCTACGACATCGGCGGCCGTGGCGACGCGTCGTTCAACGACGCGGCGGCGGCGGGCCTGGACCTGGCCAAGTCGCAGCTGGGCATCAAGGCCGACAACATCAAGGAGACCACCGCCGCGCCGAACGAGTCGGACGCGGCGAAGGAGACGCGCCTGCGCCAGCTGGCCCAGGAGGGCTACAACCCGATCGTCACGGTCGGGTTCGCCTACGCTCCGGCGCTGCAGAACGTGGCCAAGGACTTCCCGAACACCAAGTTCGCCATCGTCGACTCCACGGTGGAGAACTCGCCCAACGTCACCCCGCTGACCTTCACCGAGGAGCAGGGCTCCTTCCTGGTCGGCGTGATCGCGGCCTACAAGTCCAAGTCCTGCCACGTGGGCTTCGTCGGCGGCGTGAACGTGCCGCTGATCCAGAAGTTCCAGGCCGGCTTCGACGCGGGCGCCAAGGCGGCCGCGCCGGACATCAAGATCGAGGACAAGTACATCACCCCGGCCGGTGACTTCACCGGCTTCCAGGCCCCGGACAAGGGCCGCCTGGTCGCGCAGGGCGAGCTGAGCGCCGGCGCCGACGTGATCTACCAGGCCGCGGGCAACTCCGGCAAGGGCATCTTCGACGCGGTCAAGGCCAAGGGCGGCGCCTCCGCCATCGGCGTCGACTCCGACCAGTACAAGCAGGCCGGCGTGGCCGACGACAAGGACGTCATCATCTCCTCGATGATGAAGCGCGTCGACACCGCGGTGTACGACTTCCTGCGCGGCGTCGCGTCCAACGACCTGACCGCCATCCCGAAGGTCTTCGACCTCTCGGTCGGCGGCGTGGACTACGCCACCTCCGGCGGCAAGGTGGACGACATCAAGGCCACCGTCGACGCCTACAAGGCGCAGATCATCTCCGGCGCGATCAAGGTCCCCTCGACGCTGCCCGGCAGCTGACACCAGCGGCAAGCACCCCTACCGCGGGCCCGCCAGGATTGGCCGGGCCCGCGGTAGTGCTGTAAGGAGTTGCCCCATGACCACCGCCACCGACCTCGGCGCGCCCGCGGTCGTGCTCACCGGGATCACCAAGCGCTTCCCCGGCGTCGTGGCCAACGACGACATCAGGCTCACCGTCCGGGCCGGCGAGGTGCACGCGCTGTGCGGCGAGAACGGCGCCGGCAAGTCCACCCTGATGAAGATCCTCTACGGCATGCAGCAGCCGGACGAGGGCACCATCGAGGTGGCCGGCGAGGAGGTCCGGTTCCGCACCCCGGCCGACGCCATCAAGGCCGGCATCGGCATGGTGCACCAGCACTTCATGCTGGCCGACAACCTCACCGTGCAGGAGAACGTCGTGCTGGGCGCGGAGGCGCTGCACGGCATCGGCGGCCGGGCGCGGGCCCGCATCCAGGAGCTGGCCGGGCAGACCGGCCTGCGCGTGGACCCGGGCGTGCTCGTGGAGCAGCTGGGCGTGGCCGACCGGCAGCGGGTGGAGATCCTCAAGGTCCTCTACCGCGGCGCCAGGATCATCATCCTGGACGAGCCGACGGCCGTTCTCGTGCCGCAGGAGGTCGACGAGCTCTTCGACACCCTGCGCGGCATGCGCGAGCAGGGCTTCACCTTCCTGTTCATCTCGCACAAGCTGGACGAGGTGCGCGCGATCGCCGACAGCATCACGGTGATCCGCCGCGGCACCACCGTCGGCACCGTCGACCCGAAGTCCGTGACGTCACGGCAGCTGGCCGAGATGATGGTCGGCTCCGAGCTGCCCAGCCCGGAGACCCGAGAGTCCACGGTCACCGACCGGGCCGTGCTCACGGTCGCCGGCCTCCAGCTGCGGGACAGCGGCGGCCGGGCCATCCTCGACGAGATCGACCTGGCCGTGCACGCGGGGGAGATCCTCGGCATCGCCGGCGTCGAGGGCAACGGCCAGACCGAACTGGTCGAGGCGATCATGGGCATGCGCAGGACCGACAGCGGCTCGGTGCTGCTGGTCAACACCGACGGCGGGATCTCCGACCTGACCAAGGTCAACACGCTGCACCGGCGCGAGGCCGGCATCGGCTACATCCCCGAGGACCGCCACCGTCACGGCCTGCTGCTCACGCAGTCCCTGTGGTTCAACCGGATCCTCGGCTTCCAGACCCGACGCCCGGTGGTCAACGGGCGCTGGCTGGACGTGGAGGGGGCCCGCGCCGACACCCGGCGCATCGTCGAGCAGTTCGACGTCCGCACGCCCGGCATCGAGGTGCCGGCGGCGGCGCTGTCGGGCGGCAACCAGCAGAAGCTCATCGTCGGCCGCGAGCTGTCCGGCGACCCGGTGCTGCTGATCGCCTCGCACCCCACCCGCGGCGTGGACGTCGGCGCGCAGGCGCTGATCTGGGAGCAGATCAAGCAGGCCCGCGCGGCCGGCCTGGCCGTGCTGCTGGTGTCGGCCGACCTGGACGAGCTGATCGGCCTGTCCGACACGATCAAGGTGATGCTGCGCGGACGGCTGGTGGCGGACGCCGATCCGGCGACGGTCACGCCCGAGGAGCTGGGCAGTGCCATGACCGGCGCGACGACCGGTGGAGAGGAAGAGGTCTGATGCGCTCACTGCGTGGCAAGTTGCTGCCGCCGGTGGCGGCGATCGTGTTCTCGGCCCTGCTGTGCTCGGTGGCGCTGATCATCTCGGGCCGCAACCCGGCCTCGGCGCTGGTGGCGATGGTGGTGCAGGTCGGCCACGGCACGACCGCCGTCGACATCGTCAACAGCGCCAGCGTGTACTACCTGGTCGGCATCGCGGTGGCGATCGGGTTCAAGATGAACCTGTTCAACATCGGCGTCGAGGGCCAGTACCGGATCGGCGCGGTGTTCGCGGCCATCGTCGGCGGCGAGCTGAACCTGCCGCCGGTGCTCGGCCAGATCGTGATCATCGTGGTCGCCATGCTCGGCGGCGCGGTGTTCGCGGCGCTGCCGGCGATCCTCAAGGTCACCCGCGGCGTCAGCGAGGTGATCACCACGATCATGCTGAACGCCATCGCCGGCGGCATCATCGCCCTGCTGATCAAGCCGGGCGCGTTCGGCGTGCTGAGCAACAACAACATCGGCACGCCGACGATCCCGTCGTCCAACTGGATCCCGGGCATCCCGCTCGGCTCGGCCGGCACCGTCTTCGGCTTCGTGGTGATCGCGATCCTGGTCGGCATCGGCTACTGGGTGATGCTCAACCGCACCCGGTTCGGCTTCGAGCTCCAGGCCTCCGGCGAGTCGCCGACCGCGGCCACCGCGGGCGGCGTCGACGCCAAGCGCATGATCGTGATCGCGATGCTGCTGTCCGGCGCGATCGCCGGCCTCACCGCGCTGCCGGAGCTGCTCGGCCGCGACCACACGTACACCCTGATTTCCCCGCAGGGCTACGGATTCACCGGCATCGCGGTCGCGCTGCTCGGCCGCAACAACCCGGGCGGCATCGCCTTCGGCGCGGTGCTGTGGGCGTTCCTCGACCAGGCCGCGGTGTCGCTGGACGTCATCCAGGTGCCGCGCGAGATCGTCACCATCATGCAGGGCGCGATCGTGCTGTCCGTGGTCGTGTCCTACGAGGTGATCCGCCGGCTCGAACTGGCCGCCGAGCAACGCAGGGTCGGCAGCCAACTGGCCGCCGCGACCACCGGGAGCGCGTCGTGATCGACATGAATCCGCCGGCGTCGGTCACCCGCGCCGCCGCCCCGGTCAAGCGCCGGATTCCCGGCTGGGCCAACGGAGTTCTCTGGTCGTTTGCGGCCATCGTGCTGCTCACGGCGACCGCGGACCTGACCGGCCTGCCCAACATCACCGCCACGTCGACCATCCAGGCCGGACTCCAGCTGGCGGTGCCGCTGCTGCTGGCCGGCCTCGGCGGTCTGTGGGCGGAACGGGCCGGCGTGGTCAACATCGGCCTTGAGGGCATGATGATCCTCGGCACGTGGGGTGCGGCCTGGGCCGGCTACCAGTGGGGGCCGTGGGCCGCCGTGCTGGGCGGCATCGTGTTCGGCGCGCTGGGCGGCCTGCTGCACGCGCTGGCCACCGTCACCTTCGGCGTCAACCACATCGTCTCCGGTGTGGCGATCAACCTGCTCGGCGCGGGCGTGGCCAAGTACCTGTCCACGCTGCTGTTCGCGCCGGTGTCGCACAACCCGCGGCAGTCGCCGAAGGTGCCGTCCTTCGACACCTACTCGGCGCAGCCGGTCGCGGACTGGTTGGCCGACCTGGAGAAGCAGCAGCGGTACGTCGTCTCCGACATCGCCGGCATCCTGCACGGGGTGCTCAGCGGCGTGTCCCCGCTGACAATGATCACCATCCTGCTGGTGCCGATCAGCTTCGTCGTGTTGTGGCACACCAGGTTCGGCCTGCGGCTGCGGTCGTGCGGCGAGAACCCGGTGGCGGCCGAGTCGCTCGGCGTCAACGTGTACCTGCAGAAGTACATCGCCGTGGTGATCTCCGGCGGCTTCGCCGGCCTCGGCGGCGCGGCGCTGGTGCTGGCCCCCGGCCAGAACGGCTACCTGGAGAACCAGACCAACGGCCGCGGGTACATCGGCCTGGCCGCCATGATCTTCGGCAACTGGCGGCCCGGCGGCCTGCTCGGCGGCGCGGCCCTGTTCGGCTACGCCGACGGCCTCCAGACGCTGACCGACGGCAAGACGGTGCTGGGCCTGTTCTACGGCATCTCCCTGCTGATCTGGGTGATCGCGCTGGTGCAGCTGATCCGTCGCAAGTGGATAGTCGGGCTGATCTCGATCGTGGTCGGCGGCGCGCTGTACCTGCTGTACCTGTCGATCGACTCGCTGCCGCAGGAGCTGACCACCTACCTGCCGCACATCGTGACCATCGTGGTGTTGGCCATGTCGTCGCAACGACTGCGAATGCCCGCGGCCGACGGACTGATATATCGACGAGGACAGGGAAGTTAGTTGTCCACTGTGGACTGGGATGAGCTACGGCGACTCGCCGTTGCCGCGGCGGCGTCGGCCTACTGCCCCTACTCGGGGTTGCAGGTCGGGGCCGCCGCCCTGTGTGACGACGGTCGGGTCGTGACCGGCTGCAACATCGAGAACGCCGCCTACGGCGTGGCTTTGTGCGCCGAGTGCACGATGGCCGGGCAGCTGCGGCTGACCGGCGGCGGCAGGTTCGTGGCGGTGGCCTGCCGCAGCGGCGAGGGCGAGCTGCTCATGCCGTGCGGACGTTGCCGCCAGATCATCTACGAGCTGGGTGGCCCCGACTGTCTGGTGGACACCCCGCGCGGTGTGCTGACGATGCGGGAAGTTCTGCCAGACGCGTTCGGACCAGAGGACCTGCCGTGAATCACTTCAACGCTGTCGAGATCATCCGGGCCAAGCGGGACCGGCGGGTGCTGACCGGCCCGGAGATCGACTGGGTGATCGACGCCTACACCCACGGTGTGGTCGCCGACGAGCAGATGTCCGCGCTGGCCATGGCGATTCTGCTCAACGGCATGACGTCCGACGAGACCGCCCGGTGGACCCGGGCCATGGTCGAGTCGGGCGAGCGGCTGTCCTTGGACGTGGACCGGCCGACCGTGGACAAGCATTCCACCGGCGGCGTCGGCGACAAGATCACGCTGCCGCTGGCGCCCCTGGTGGCCGCCTGCGGCGCGGCCGTGCCGCAGCTTTCCGGCCGCGGCCTCGGCCACACCGGCGGCACGCTGGACAAGCTGGAGTCCATTCCCGGCTGGCGGGCCCAGCTGTCCACTGAGGACATTCGCGCCCAGCTCCGGTCCGTGGGCGCGGTCGTCTGCGCCGCAACGGAAGGACTCGCGCCGGCCGACCGCAAGCTGTACGCGTTGCGGGACGTCACCGGGACCGTCGAGTCGGTGCCGCTGATCGCCAGCTCCATCATGAGCAAGAAGATCGCCGAGGGCGCCGGCTCGCTCGTGCTGGACGTCAAGGTCGGCTCGGGCGCGTTCATGAAGAACCTGGCCGACGCCACGGAACTGGCCCGCGCGCTGGTGTCCATCGGCGTGGACCACGGCCTTCGCATCAGCGCCGTGCTGACCGACATGTCCGTGCCATTGGGTTACGCCGTCGGCAACGCCGTCGAGGTCGCCGAGTCGGTCGAGGTGCTCAAGGGCGGTGGCCCGGCCGACGTCGTGGCGCTGACCGTGGCGCTGGCCCGGGAGATGCTCTCACTGGCCGGACTGTCCGATGTGGACCCGGCCGCGGTGCTGGCGTCCGGCGACGCCTACGAGACGTGGTGCCGGATGATCGCCGCGCAGGGCGGCGACCCGGACGCCCCGCTGCCCGTGGCCAAGCACGTCGAGGTGATCGAGGCGGCCGAGGACGGCGTGCTGACCGGCCTGGACGCCTACGCCGTCGGCGTCGCCGCCTGGCGTCTCGGGGCCGGCCGGGCTCGCAAGGAGGACCCGGTGCAGCACGCCGCCGGTGTGCTGTGCCTGGCCAAGCCCGGCGACACCGTCGAAAAGGGACAGCCGCTGCTGGAACTGCGCACCGACACCCCGGAGCTGCTCGACGCCGGCCGCGACGCCCTGGCCGACGGCATCGTCATCGGAGAGTCCGCCGAGGACCGCACCCCGCTGGTCATCGACACGATTCGGGGCTGACGAAAGTCGCGAGGCACCGGTCACGAGCGGCCGAGCCGCAACGCCGGAGGCGGCGCCAACAAGCACAGCTAGCTCGTCCGCCAGTCGATGCGGCCGTCGGTGGTGGTCTCGGGGCGGCAGTGCCGCACCTTGGTCCGTTCCTCCAGCGCGGTGGCGATCTGCTCCAGCATCTCCGTGATGCTGCGCCATTCCGGCCCGTGCGCCTCGGCCCGCTCGTGGTCCCACTCCAGCACGCAGCCACGCAGCGGGCCCGGCCGCAGGTCGACCACGAGCGCGTCGCCGAGGCCGTCGAAGGCGAAGGGCACCCAGAGCGGGTGGTAGCTGTTGCCGGCCGACCCGGCGTCGGGGCCGCACTCCGGCGTGTCCCAGGTGTCGGCCCACAGCTTGCGCTGCACGCGGAAGGAGTCCAGCGCGCCCTGCGGGCCGTGCGGTGTGTAGAACGGCGGGATGATCTCGGCGAACGTCGAGTTCCCGGTGCCGCCGCACACCGACCACCACTCGTGCAGGTCGTCGGGCAGCTCGACACCGATCTCCTGCTCGAGGATCACGACATCTTCCCGGTCCGCCATCGTGCGCAGCACCGACCCGCTCGACGGTGCGTAGAAGGACAGCCAGCGCACGATCCGACCCCACGCGTCGGCCACTGCCATCCGTTCATGATCGAGTAAGAACGGGGGCTCCGGTACCGCTCATCGGAGGACGATCGGGCGAATCCGGTCTCCGGCTGACGGCATCGGGCCCAACGGGTTAACCTGCCCGGACGCGTGCGAGGGAGGCTGCCGTGTCGGACACCGAGACGATGTGGGCGCCCCCGGACGACGGCCGCCCGCCGCGGCGCCCGGAGCGCGGGCCGATGATCGCTTTCCTTGTCGTGCTGGTCATCGCCCTGCTGGCCGCGGCCGTGATGGGCGGCTACCTGCTGGGCCTGCACACCGCGCAGTCCGAACTGGCCGCGCAGCCGTCGTCCGTCGCACCGACCACCACCTCCACGCCGCCGCCGACGACCACCACCGACACGACGACCACGACCGACACGACCACGGTCACCACCACGACGGCCATCGGCCCCGGCACCATCCGCAACTCCACCCCGGGCGGCTCGCCGATCGTGCTCAACGTCGGCTACGGCGTGAATCTGGACAGCACCCAGCCCAACTGGGACGTGGTCCAGAACAGCGACCCGGTCTACTTCAACGACCTCCGCTTCGACAACCAGAACACCGTGTACGGACCCGGCCGTGGCTTCGCACCGGCCCAGCCCAACGCCGGCTACGCCGACTGCGTGGCGGCCACCGCGTACACGCCGCAGCTGGGCGTGGACCAGATCCTGGCCGGTGGCGCGTACTGCACGACCAGCGCCCAGGGCCGGTTCGCGCTGGTCGTGTTCCATCCGGCGGTCGGCGGGCAGCTCACCTTCGACCTCACCGTGTGGGAGAAGACCCCCTAGTCAACTGTGATGATCGAGCGACCACGTAGGCTCTGCCCCGTTCTCGCAGACAGCGTTGGCCGTGACCGGGAGGTCTCCAGATGGCTCAGGACATCGTCCCGATCGAGCTCGGGCTCCCCCAGGGTGACCTGATCACGTTGTGGGCGCCGCGCTGGCGCGAGGAAGGTGAGGAGTGGGAGGCGTTCCTCGGGCACGAGGAGGACCTCTACGCCTTCCCGGACGCCGCGCGCCTGGCCGCCTTCGTGCGCACCGTCACCGAGCACGACCTGACCGACCACCCCGCGTGGCATGTGCTGCCCGCGCTGTCGGCGGTCGAGCTCGTGCCCGACGAGAACCACCAGTTCGACCTGGTCGGCGTGCCCGAGCTGGTCTCGGAGGACCCGGACACCTGGACCATCGGCGAGCTGGCCGACGTGGTGTCGATCCTGCGTTCGCTGGCCGACGTGTGCGAGCTGGACAAGGTCAACGAGGTGCTGGACTCGGTGGACGGCTTCGCGCTGCTGCCGCAGGGCACCTTCCCCTTCACCGGCCGCGACGGCGAGCGCCGCTGGACCGAGCTGGCCAAGGTCGTCGTCGAGCGCTGGGACGAGGTGCTGGACGCGATCGACGGCATCGTCACGGTGCCCGAGGTCGACGAGAAGGCCCTGGCCGAGGCCGAGCAGGAGCTGGCCGACGCCGAGGCCCAGCTGGCCGCCGAGACCGACGCCGACGAGGACGCCGAGCGCGCGCCCGACGACGAGCCCGAGGACCTGGGCTTCTGGGGCGAGGTCGGCATCGACCCCGTCAAGATCATCCTCGGCGACAACGAGTACTACACGCTGCGCTGCTACGTCGACGACGAGCCGGTCTTCCTCGGCCACTCCGGCGAGATCGACATCTTCACCTCGGCCAAGGCCCTGGGCCGCTTCCTGGTCAACACCGGCAACGAGCTGGCCGGAAACGACATCACCGAGGTCGCCACCTGGGACGAGGTCGCCACCAAGGCCACCGCCGGCGAGCTCGAGGTCGAGGTGCACGACGACAACGTCTACGTGTTCAACGGCATCGCCGAGGATATCGCCGAAGGCCCCGACTCGATGGACCCGGTCCAGTTGGACCTGGCCGTCGAGCTGATCGAGGACGCCGCTGCCTGGGCCGGCGACGACTCCGTGGCCGAGGCGCTGGCCCAGTCCGAGAGCCTGGGCTGGCTGGTCTCCTTCGTCGTCCGCCCCGACCCCACCCGGCTGGCCCCCAGCGCCCCCTTCAACGCCGAGGTCGAGGCCTGGAAGGCCCTGGTCGAAGGCCTGGAGAACCGCTTCCGCACCCACTGAGCGCGCCTTTATGCAGGGAAGGACGCCTTACCCTCGTTGAACGCGGGTAAGGCGTCCTTCCCTGCATCAGGGGGTTTTCGCCTCGGCGCGGAGGTTTTCGGCGGCCACGGGCGTCGCGATGATCGCCAGCAGCGGGAAGATCGCGCCGATAGCAAACGCGGTGGCGTAGCCGAAGCCGCCGACCAGGGCCCCGAGCAGCGGGGGCGTCAGGGCGGCGGCCACGTTCTGGGCGGTGTTCTGTGCCCCGAGCGCACGGCCCGACCACGCGGTGCCGGCCAGCTCGGCCGTGGCCGTGAAGCCCAAACCGTTGTCCGCCACGGTGATCACGGCCCCGACGGCGATCACCGCCACCGCCAGCCACGGCGCGACCCGGTCGCCCAGCGCCAGCAGCAGCATCACCACCGTGCTGGCCACCGCCAGCTGCCGCATCGGCCGCAGCCGGCTGCCGACCACGTCGGCCCAGCGCCCGGTGACGATGCGCCCGGCCGCGCCGGCCGCCTGCACCACGCCGAGGAACACCCCGGCCCCGCCCGGCGTCCAGTGCTGCACGCTGACCAGGTACTCCAGGCTGAACGCCGAGATCACGAACTGCGGCACCACCAGCAGGCTGCTCGCGCCGTGCAGTCGCCACAGCGCGGACGATCCGAGATACGGCGACCGCGTGCGCTCCGACTCCTTGCGCGGCGGCCGTGGCGGATCCTGCACGAGCACGGCGACCAGCACCGCCAGCACGACGCAGAGGCCGGCCGGGAACAGCAGCGCCGCCCGATAACCGAAGGCCTGCCCCAAAAACGGCAGCGTCAGCGCCGCGATGCCGACCCCGACCGGCTGCGCGGTCTGCCGAATCCCCATGGCCAGGCCCCGTTCACGCGGCCCGAACCAGCCCATCACCACACGCCCGCTGGCGGCGTTCACCGACGCGCTGGCCGCGCCCGCCAACAGCAGCACCACTTCCAGCAGCGTGACGCTGTGCGTGCCGAGGCTGCCGGCGGCCAGCAGCACACCGGCCGCCCCCAACCCGAGCGCCATCACCACCCGCTCGCCGTACCGGTCCGCCGCCGCGCCCCAGGCGATCAGCGTCAGCAGCAGACCGACCGTCGGGGCCGACACCATCAGGCCCACCTGCGCCAGCGACAGCCCCTCCACCGCCCGGATGTCCGGCACGAGGAACGGCAGGCCGTACAGAAACGTGCACGCCGCCGCCTGGGCCGCCAGCCCCAGGCCCAGGATCAGCCACCGGCGCGGGTTCTCGGCCACCGACCGCCTCCCAACATGTGGACACTACTGCCTACATGGTGGACGCTAGCCGTGATACTTCGGCTACGGCAACAAATTCCCGGATCCTGGAATCAGGCCAGCAGCTCGGCGGCCGCCGCAGCCACCGAGTCGACCAGGCGCTGCCAGCTCGCCAGCTTGGTCACCGGACCATGCGGATCAAGCCGCTGGAGCAGGTTGCGGCGATGGTCGCCGAAGCGTTTGCGCACCTGATCACGACGGCGTCCGGTGCAGTCGGCCGCCGTGAGCAGGCACCGTGCGAGCACATCCTTGGGATCGGCGACGGACTCCACCTCGTGCAGCTTCGGCAAACCCAGCTTGGCCCGACTGTTCGGGTTGCCCGCGACGCGTCGGATCGCGGCTTCGTCCAACAGCAGCCAGGCCTCGGTCATCCGCACCGGCACCACGGGCACCACCCGTGCGCCGGCTGCCAGACCGGTCACGGCCTCCACGATCTCCTGCGTACGAGCGGCAGCGCCGGCATTGTCCGCGTCTCGGTGCACCACGATGACGTTGAAGTCGGTCTTGGCCAGCTCGATCCCGGCGACGACCTTGGATCGCACGTCCTTCGCGACCTTGAGCCAGCTGAAATCGGGCTCCTGAAGCCTGAGACGGACGTCGTGTTCGGCGAACAGGTCCGTCACCAGTGCGGCCAGCGGCGCGTCCGAGGTGCCTTCCGCGACGAAGAGTCCGGTGTGCAGTGTCATCGCGTCAGGTCCGCCGGAAGCTGGAGTCGAGTGTTCGGCGGGGTCGCCAGATACGGGACGAGATCGGCGAGCGTCGCCGTCGCCTCACTGTCCTTCGCCCGCCAGGTTCCTTGGAACGGAGTCAGCGCGACACCCGTGGTCGTCGTGCCGTCCGGTGCGGTTTGCCGGACTCGTTCGGCGAACAGCAGGTCGTCAGGACTGCACAGTTGAACGACCGTCGGCGAATGGGTGTTCACGATCACCTGGCGGAACGGGTTGTCGTCACCGACCGGCCGTGACGTGTCGACGGCCAGCTCGCGGACCAGGTCGACCATGGCCGAAAGGTTCGCCGGATGAATCCCGTTCTCGGGTTCCTCCATACACAGCAAACCGCTGACCGTGGGGTCTTCGAGCAGCACGCACAGAGCCAGGAATCGCAGCGTGCCCTCGGACAATGCCCTCGCCGGCAGCCGCAGCCCGTCCCGTTCGGTCAGGAACAGCGTGAAGACCTCTCGGACCTCGTCCGGGTCCACGCCGATCTCGTCGACGCTGACGCCGGCGAGATCGGAAAGCCGGTCGGCAACCCGGGCATAGGCCGCGTCCGGGTCGTCGTCGTTGGCGATCCGGTACAGCGCGGCCGCGAGGTGACGCCCGTCCACGCCCAACTGCCGTGGATCGGAGAAGCCGTTCGGTGCCCGCAGGGCCGAAGGCTCCAGGGCCAGTCGCCGCCAACTCTGCATCTCCTGGCGGGCCGCGAGAACGGTCGGCTGGCCAGGGATGGCCGTGCTCACCACGGTCCTGTTGGCACGTCCCGTGGTTGCCACCCGCGCGAAATCTTCCGTGTCGTGAATGATGACTATTTCGCCGCGTGATGTCGTGCTGAGGTACTGGCCACCGCGTTGTTCGCCGGCAATAACGGTGTCTACGAAGGGTTCCCTGTGCGCGAAACGCACCCGTTGAACCGCTTCGTCCTGGTCGACGCCGCGCAGGTTTTCCTTGATCAGCATCAGCCGCCCGGGCGTGCCGCTCAAGGCCGATGCGGTGTAGCCCAGCTCCAGTTCGTAGCGGAGCAACGTCTCGGCGGGCACCGCGGTGTTGCCCAGATCGTCTCCCACCTCACGCGGAACGATCATCTCCACGGCGAAGCGCATGACGCGGTCATGGTCGCGGTATCCGTCCCAGAACAGGTCCCGCGGATCGCCACCGCGCTCACCCGAAGGGCCCCGGACCCGCCTCGCGGCGTCGGCCAACGGCTCCGTCGCGAGGTGCGACAGGAACTCGATCGCGTCGAAGACGTTCGACTTGCCGACGCCGTTGGCCCCCGCGATGCAGGTGAACGCGCCGAACTCGGCCTGCGCGTCCACCAGGTTCTTGAAGCCGTGGACCTCGAGGCGAGTCAACATGGGCTCACGCTACCTTCGCGCTCAGGCCAGCAGCTCGGCGTAGCCGGGCTTGATCACGTCGTTGATCAGGGCCAGCCGCTCGTCGAAGCCGATGAAGGCCGACTTCATCGCGTTCACGGTGAACCACTGCAGATCGGTCCAGCCGTAGTCGAAGGCCTCGACCAGCGCGCCGAACTCGCTGGACATGGTGCAGCCGCTCATCAGGCGGTTGTCGGTGTTGACGGTGACCCGGAAGCGGAGGTCGGTCAGCAGGCCGATGGGGTGCTCGGCGATGGACTTGGCCGCGCCGGTCTGCACGTTGGAGGAGGGGCACATCTCCAGCGGGATGCGCTTGTCCCGGACGAAGCCGGCCAGCCGTCCGATGTGGACGGAGCCGTCGGCGTCGCGGGTGATGTCGTCGACGATGCGCACGCCGTGGCCGAGCCGGTCGGTGCCGCAGTGCTGGATGGCCTCCCAGATGGACGGCAGCCCGAACGCCTCGCCGGCGTGAATGGTGAAGTGGGCGTTCTGCTGGCGCAGGTACTCGAACGCGTCCAGGCCGCGGGTGGGCGGGAAGCCGGCCTCGGGCCCGGCGATGTCGAAGCCGACCACGCCGGCGTCGCGGTAGCGCACGGCCAGCTCGGCGATGCGCAGCCAGCCCTCGTTCTGCCGCATCGCGCACAGCAGGGTGCCGATCCGGATCTTGTTGCCGGTGTTGCGCTCGCCCAGCCGGAAGCCCTCCTGCACGGCCTCGACGACCTGCTCCAGCGACAGGCCGCTGGGCTCGAAGAGCTCGGGGGCGTAGCGCACCTCGGCATAGACGACGCCGTCGGCGGCCAGGTCCTCGGCCGCCTCGGCGGCCACGCGGACCAGGGCCTGCTCGGACTGCATCACGCCGCAGGTGTGGGCGAAGGTCTCCAGGTAGCGGACGAGCGAGCCGGAGTCGGCCGCGTCGCGGAACCAGGCGCCCAACGCGGCCGGGTCGGTGGTGGGCAGGTCCGTGTAGCCGATCGTGTCGGCCAGTTCGATCACGGTCTTCGGCCGCAACCCGCCGTCCAGGTGGTCGTGCAGGAGCACCTTGGGGGCGCGGCGGATCGCCTCGGGGGTCATCGGCGTAGGCATTGCGACACGGTACCTCCGAGTGGCCGCGTTCCTCGCTGTGGCGATCTTGGAGCGGTATGATCATGGACGGTGTTATCCGTGCCGGTGAATTCCACCCGCTCGTATGGCGAGCCCCGCCGACGAGTGGTATCTCGGCCACGGTGTGCCACCATGTCGGGGTATGGATCACTCATATAGGGGATCTTTGGTTTCAGTCAGCAACCGGATGAAGATCGACTAAGTCCCACACGGCTCTCGGCATGCTCCGAACGACGCAAAACAGAGCACAGCTGCGTCAAGATCCGTGGGGCCGGTTCGTGTCGCCGTGAGTAGCTGGCTAGAGTCGCTGAGTCTCCCCATCCCCATGGACGAAGGCGCCAGCCGTGAACGAGAACAACAACTCCACGATGTCCTTCGATCGGATGCGCAACATGCTCACGCGCGCCGCGGAGATCCGTGAGAGCGAACAGCAGCAGATCTTCGACGCGCTCGACGAGATCCACGCGCGGATGTCCCCGCTCGAGTCGCTGGGTTCCGTTCGCAAGCGCCTGTCGGAGCTGCCGGACCGCACCGAGGTCAGCGTGCTGGCCGAGCGCCTGGACGAGGCGCTGGCCAAGCTGGAGGCGCAGGACGGCGCCATCTCCGAGCTGGGCCGCGCGCTCGAGGGCGTCGTGGACAAGCTGGCCAAGCCCTTCGCGCAGCTGGACGGCCGTCTCGACGGCGTCGGCGGCCGCTTCGAGGGCGTCGCCGGCCGGATGGACGGCCTCGAGGACAAGCTGACCCACATCCACAAGCGCCTCGACGACGTCGACGGCCACCTGGACAAGCAGGACACCAAGGCCGAAGCGCTGCCCGGCGTGCTGCACGCGCCGATCCGCGAGCGCCTCGAGGCGCTGGAGACCGCGCTGCGCAGCCGCATCGACGAGGTCGACGAGGGCGTGCACGAGCACCTCGACGGCACCAAGGAAGCGCTGCAGCGCGCCGTCACCGAGTCCGGCGCCGCCACCGCCGCCAGCATCGGCGACTCCCGCACCTCGCTCGAGGGCAGCGTCGCCGACTCGCGCGCCGTCCTGGAGAGCAAGCTCGCCGACGTTCACGGCACCGTCAACGACCGGATCAGCGCGACGCACGACTCCGTGCACGCCAAGCTGGACGACCTCATGTCCCGCCCGGCCGTCGACCCCACCGACCGCCTCGACGCCCTGGCCCGCCGCCTGGAGCAGGTCTCCAGCCGTCTCGACGAGATCGACACCCGTGTCGACGCCGTCGGCACCGCCACCGGCGAGCGCATCGGCGACCTGGCCGGCACCGTCAACAGCGGCCTGCAGGACGTGCACGGCACCCTGTCCGCCCGCCCCGACGCCGACCGCCTGGTCTCCCTGGTCCGCGGGGCCAACGAGGAGTCCGAGCGCCGCAACGCCAGCCAGCTGGACGAGGCCATGGCCACCTTCGCCGAGCTCATCCTCGGCGGCGGCTCGCCCACCCCGCCCCCGCCGCCCACCGCGCTGCCCCGTCCGCAGCGCCGGGCCCGTGCCCCGAAGAACGCCATCGCCGGCAAGGGCGACAAGGTCGACATCGACGGCATCGACCTGGCCGCCGAAGGCGCCTGACCCAGCACCGCTGACGGCCGCTCCCGGGACTTCCGGGGGCGGCCGTTTTCTGTGCCAGGGGTTTTGCCACATGCGCTTCCCATTTGCGTCCTGGTGCCACAGGGGAAGCGCATGTGAAGAAAAAGTGGTGCGGGGTGGGGTGGTTGTGGCAGACATGGGGGAGGGTGACGCCGCTCACCTCGCCGCCCTTCTTTCACGATCGTGAGTCGTAAAATCCAACTCAGCAGGTAGATGTCGTTGCTGAGGAGGAGTCATGAGGGACGCCGTCATCGTCGACGCGGTACGGACACCGATCGGCAAGGGCAAGCCGGGCGGGACGCTGTCCGGGATCCATCCCGTCGACCTGCACGCCCACGCGATCCGGTCGCTGATCGAGCGCACGGGCATCGACCCGGCACTTGTCGACGACGTGATCAGCGGCGCGGTGGGCCAGATCGGGGAGCAGAGCGGCAACACGGCCCGCTGGGCGGCGCTGGCAGCAGGGCTGCCGGAGTCGGTGCCGGCGGTGACCGTGGACCGCCAGTGCGGCAGCAGCCAGCAGGCCATCCACTTCGCGGCCCAGGGCGTGATCGCCGGCGCATACGACGTGGTGATCGCTTCCGGCATCGAGTCCATGAGCCACATCCCGATCGGCAGCCAGGCCGCCGGCCAGGACTTCCTCGGCCCGGGCGTCGCCGCCCGCTACCCGGAAGGCCTGGTGCCGCAGGGCATCAGCGCCGAGCTGATCGCCAAGCGCTGGGACCTGTCCCGCGAGCAGTTGGACGCCTTCGCCGCCGAGAGCCACCGCCGGGCCGCCGCCGCGTGGTCCGAGGGCCGGTTCGCGGCCGAGGTCAGCCCGATCAAGGTGGACGCCGCCGAGGTCAACTTCGACGAGACCATCCGTCCGAGCACCACCCCCGAAGTCCTGGCCGGGCTGCGGCCCGCCTTCAAGTCCGACTTCTGGCAGCAGCGCTTCCCCGACCTGGACTGGCGCGTCACCGCCGGCAACTCCAGCCCCATCAACGACGGCTCCGCCGCCGTCCTCATCACCAGCAGCGAGACCGCCGCCCGCCTCGGCCTGCGCCCCAGGGCCCGGCTGCACTCCTTCGCCGTCGTCGGCGACGACCCGCTCTACATGCTCACCGGCGTCATCCCGGCCACCCGCAAGGTCCTCGACCGGGCCGGCCTCACCCTGGCCGACATCGACGCCTTCGAGGTCAACGAGGCCTTCGCCAGCGTCGTGCTGGCCTGGCAGGCTGAGACCGGCGCCGACCTGGGCAAGGTCAACGTCAACGGCGGCGCCACCGCCATCGGCCACCCCCTCGGCGCCAGCGGCGCGCGTCTGATGACCACCCTGCTCGGCGTCCTGGAGCAGACCGGCGGCCGCTACGGCCTCCAGACCATGTGCGAGGCCGGCGGCCTGGCCAACGCCACCATCATCGAACGCCTCTGAGCAAGCCGAAGGGCCCGGCCGAATGTCGCCGGGCCCTTCTCACGGCGTGGGGTCACACGCCCATCGGATGCCAGACGGTCTTGGTCTCCAGGACCGCGCGCATGCGGCTGACGTCCGGTTCGCGGGCCCAGTCGGGCTCGCCGCGGCCGCCGCGGACGAGGCGCTTGACGGTGCCGGCGGCGGCGCGTTCGAGGTCGGCCCTGATGGCCTCGGGCGCGCCGGTGAGGTCGAGGGCGTTGACGTCGGCGTGGGCGGCCAGCCATGGGGCGATCTCGGCGGTGCGGCCGGTGAGCACGTTGACGACGCCGCCGGGCACGTCGGAGGTGGCGAGCACCTCGGACAGGGTGATGGCCGGCAGCGGCCGGTCCTGGCTGGCCACGACGACGCAGGTGTTGCCGGCGGCGATGATCGGGGCGACGACGCTGACCAGACCCAGCAGGGACGAGACCTGCGGGGCGAGGACGGCGACGACGCCGGTGGGCTCGGGCACGGTGAAGGAGAAGTACGGCCCGGCAACGGGATTGGCGGCGCCGAAGACGCTGGCGATCTTGTCGGTCCAGCCGGCGTACCAGACCCAGCGGTCGATGGCGGCGTCCACAATGGACTCGCCACGCTTGGTGCCCTCGCTGGCGGCGACCTCGGCGACGAACTGCTCGCGCCGGCCCTCCAACAGCTCGGCGACCCGGTACAGCACCTGTCCCCGGTTGTAGGCGGTGGCGCCGGACCAGCCGGGGAACGCCTTGCGGGCGGCGCCGACGGCGTCACGGGCGTCCTTGCGCGACCCCTGCGCGGCGTTGGCCAGGAAGCCGCCGCGCGAGTCGTTCACGGGATAGGACCGGCCGGACTCGGAGCGCGGGAACGCGCCGCCGATGTAGAGCTTGTACGTCTTGGCGACGGAAATGCGGTCAGACATCGAGGTACGCCTCCAGCCCGGCGCGGCCGCCCTCGCGGCCGAAGCCCGACTCCTGGTAGCCGCCGAACGGCGCGGTCGGGTCGAAACGGTTGAACGTGTTGGCCCACACCACGCCGGCCCGCATCCGCTGCGCGGCCCACAGGATCCGGGAGCCCTTCTCGGTCCAGATGCCGGCCGACAGCCCGTACGGGGTGTTGTTGGCCTTGGCCACGGCCTCGTCGGGAGTGCGGAAGGTGAGCACCGACAGCACCGGCCCGAAGATCTCCTCGCGGGCGATGCGCATGGACTGCTGCACGTCGGAGAAGACCGTGGGAGCGAAGAAGAAACCCTTGTCCGGCACAGGAACCGGGCTGGTCCAGCGCTGCGCGCCCTCGGCGTCGCCGGCGGCCACCAGCTCCTGGATCTTCTCCAGCTGGGCGCGGGAGTTGATCGCGCCGACGTCGGTGTTCTTGTCCAGCGAGTCGCCGACGCGCAGGGTCGAGACCCGGTGGCGCAGCTTGTCCAGCAGCTCGTCGGCGATCGACTCCTGCACGAGCAGGCGGGAACCGGCACAGCAGACGTGGCCCTGGTTGAAGAAGATGCCGTTGACGATGCCCTCGACGGCCTGGTCCAGCGGCGCGTCGTCGAAGACGATGTTGGCGGCCTTGCCGCCGAGCTCCATGGTCATCTTCTTGCCGGAGCCGGCCAGCGCGCGCTGGATCAGCTTGCCGACCTCGGTCGACCCGGTGAACGCCACCTTGTCGACGCCGGCGTGGTTGACCAGCTCCGAGCCCACGTCGCCGGCGCCGGGCAGGATGTTGACCACGCCCGGCGGCAGCTCGGCCTGCTGGCAGATCTCGGCCAGCACCAGCGCGGTCAGCGGGGTCGTCTCGGCCGGCTTGAGCACCACGGTGTTGCCGCAGGCCAGAGCGGGCGCGATCTTCCAGGCGGCCATCATCAGCGGGAAGTTCCACGGGATCACCTGCCCGGCCACGCCCAGCGGCCGCGGATCCGGCCCGTAGCCGGCGTAGCCGAGCTTGTCGGCCCAGCCCGCGTGGTAGAAGAAGTGCGCGGCGGCCGTCGGCACGTCGACGTCGCGCGACTCCTTGATCGGCTTGCCGTTGTCCAGGCTCTCCAGCACGGCCAGCTCGCGCGAGCGCTCCTGGATCAGCCGCGCGATGCGGAAGATGTACTTGGCCCGCTCGGCCCCGGGCATCTTGCTCCACACCCGGTCGTAGGCACGGCGCGCGGCCTTGACCGCGGTGTCCACATCCGACGGCGAGGCCGTGCTGACCTCGGCCAGCACCTCCTCGGTGGCCGGGTTGACGGTCTTGAGCGGATCGCCCGAGCCCTCGACGAACTTGCCGTCGACGAACATGCGGTAGGCCGGCTTCAGGTTCGCGATGTCGCGCGACTCCGGCGCGGGTGCGTACTCCCAATTGCTCATTCGTCAGTCCACCGTCACGTAGTCGGGGCCGCTGTAGTGGCCCTCAAGCTGGGTGCGTCGCTGCATCAACAGGTCGTTGAGCAGGCTGGACGCGCCGAATCGGAACAGCGTCGGCGTCAGCCACTCCTCGCCGGCCACCTCGTGCACCGCGACCAGGTAGCGGATCGCGTCCTTGGTGGTGCGGATGCCGCCCGCGGGCTTCACACCGCGCAGCTCGCCGGTGCGGTCCCGCCAGTCGCGCACCGCCTGCAGCATCACGTGCGTGACGGGCAGCGTGGCGGCGGGGGAGACCTTGCCGGTGGAGGTCTTGATGAAGTCGCCGCCGGCCAGCAGCGCCAGCCAGGAGGCCCGGCGCACGTTGTCGTACGTCGAGAGCTCGCCGGTCTCCAGGATGACCTTGAGGTGCGCGCCGCCGCAGGCCGCCTTGATCGCCACGATCTCGTCATACACCTGGCCGTAGCGGCCGGACAGGAAGGCGCCCCGGTCGATCACCATGTCGATCTCGGTGGCGCCGGCCTCGACGGCCATCGCCGTGTCGGCCAGCTTGACCGCGCGGTTGGAGCGCCCGGACGGGAAGGCCGTGGCCACGCTGGCCACGCCCACCCCGCTGTCGCCCACGCCGGCCACGGCCGTGGCGACCATGTCCGGGTAGACGCAGACGGCGCCGACGTGCGGCACGTCCGCGTACTCGGGGTCGGGCCGGCGGGCCTTGGCGGCCAGGGTGCGGACCTTGCCAGGCGTGTCGGCGCCCTCCAGCGTGGTCAGGTCGACCATGGAGATCGCGGTGTCGATGGCCCACATCTTGGAGGCCTTCTTGATGCTCCGCGTGCCGAGGGTGGCCGCGCGCTGTTCGACGCCGACCTGGTCCACCCCGGGCAGTCCGTGCAGGAAGCGCCGCAGGGACGCGTCGTCGCGCGTGACCTCCGACAGTTCTGTCTGAGAAGGGGCTGACATGGGATCGAGTCTAAGTGGCCATTGCGTGCGTATGTCCTCATAGACGTGAGGAGGGCGCCGTGACATTGACCCCGGACGAGGTGCACGCAGTCGTTTTCAACCCGCCGCCGCCCGGCCGCCGGGCTTACCACTCGGGCGAGGTGGACGACTTCGTCGACCGCATCGAGGCGACGATGCGCGGCGAGGACACCCTCACCGGCCAGGAGGTGAACAAGGTCAAGTTCCACAAGCCGCCGGCCGGCGAGGAGGGCTATTTCGACCACGAGGTCGACCAGTTCCTGGCCCTGGCCGCCGAGTCGCTCGGCTGCGGCTACGACGTGGTCGACGTCGACGCCTTCCTGGACCGGGTGGTCAACGCCCTGCACGGCACCGAGCGGCTCACCGTCGAGGAGGTCCGGGGCGTGCAGTTCCGGCGGGCCACCGGCGGGGTCGACGGGTACAACGAGGACGGTGTCGACGCCTTCCTGCTGATCATCGCCCGGGTGCTGGAGCGTCTGGGCGGCCGGCCGCGCGCGCTGACCGCCGACGACATCGTCGCCGTCGGCTTCCACACCGCCGAGAAGGGCACCCGGGGCTACAACGAGGACGAGGTCGACAGCTTCCTCGACCGGGTGGAGGCGACCCTGCGCGGCCGCGGCCGCCTCACCGCCGCCCAGGTCCGCGAGGTGACCTTCGGCGAGGCCCTCATCGAGGGCGAGGGCTACGACCAGGAGGAGGTCGACGCCTTCATCGACATGATCGAGGTCCAACTGGCCGCCGCCCACTACCGCCCCGCCATGTGACCCCCGCGAGATGCTCCTATGGTCTGTCAAGCCGTTTGGAGGGTGGGCAGCGCGGCTAGATCGGCCATCAGGCGTGGGTAGATCTCCCGGGC
>NZ_JBFBAM010000020.1:0-133413 GCF_040682195.1 Kutzneria sp. NPDC051319
CGCCGCCCGGGAGATCTACCCACGCCTGATGGCCGATCTAGCCGCGCTGCCCACCCTCCAAACGGCTTGACAGACCATAGGAGCATCTCGCGGGGTTACGTGAGGTGGGCTCGGAGGTCGGCGGCCTGGGTGGCCTCGTCTTCGCCGCGGGCCTCCAGGATGGCGAGGGCCTGGGTCCAGGCCTGGCGGGCCTCGGACGGGCGGCCGACGTCGGAGAGGAGCTGGGCGTAGGAGCGGAGGGCGGCGACCTCGGCGATGGCGTCGCCGGCCTGGCGGGCGGCGTTGGTGGCCCCGACGAAGTCGGCCAGGGCGGCGTCGAAGGAGCCCAGGGTCTGGTGGACCTCGGCGGAGCGGGTGAGCATCTGGGCGACGCCGGGCAGGCTGCCCAGCGACGTCATCAACGAGGCGGCCTCACCGAAGGCCACGAGGGCGGCGTCGTACGAGCCGAGGGCGGCCTGCATGTTGCCGAGCACCCCGAGCAGCAGGGCCCGCCCCTCGGAGTTGGCGGTCTCGGCGAACAGCTCGACGGCCGATTCCGAGAAGTCCTTGGCTTCGGCGATCTCCCCCAGGTCGATGGCCAACAACGCCGACCCCGCCAGCGACCACGCCAGCCCGGGCCGGTCCCCGCAGCGCTCCCGCAGCGACCGGCCGAGCGCGTAGTACCGGGCGGCGTCGCCGTAGGAGCCGATCCGCCGGTAGCCCTCGGCGAGGTTGGTGGCGACCCACCCATGGGCGTAGTCGTTGCCCTCGGACGCCTCCAGGGCGAGCTTGTGGCTGGCGATCCAGGCGCCCCACGGCTGGGCCAGCAGCAGATAACTCCACAGCTCCAGCGGCAGATGCCAGGCCACCTCCCGCTGCCCGTGGCGAAGCGCCAGCCGCAGCACGGGAATCACGTTCGGCAGCTCCGCCTTGCACCACGCCAGGGCGTCCTGTTCGGATTCGAACGAAGGCGGCTCCACCCCCGCCAGCACGGGCGCGATCTCCAACCAGTTGTCCCGGTACGGCGCGATCAGCTGCCCGGCGACGGAATACCCGTGCAGGTACCAACTGGCCAGCCGGGCCACCGCGGCATCGGCCTCCGGGTCGGAAAAGGCCAGCTCAGCGGCGTAGTCGGCGACGAGGTCGTGGAACCGCCAGTGCCCACGCCGAGGGTTGTGGATCAGGTGCGCCCCGGCCAACCGGTCCAAGGCCCGGCGGGCGGCGCCGACCCGGACGCCGGCCAGCGCCGCGGCGGCGGCGACGCTGAGATATGGCCCCCGGTGCAGCCCGAGCAGCCGAAACATCCGGGCCGTGTCGGCGTCCAGCCGCCCATACGACCACGAGATGATCGTCCGCGCCGGCGTGGCGTCGGCGACGTCCAGGGCGTCCAGCCGGGAACTGTCCAGCTCCAGCAGCAGGTCGTCCAGCTCCGAAGACACCACCCGCTCGGCGGCGATCCGCAAGGCCAGCGGCAGATGGCCACAGCGCCGGGCCAGCTCCTCCAACGCCCCGTCCGACACAACGCCCCGGTTGCCGATGATCGTCGACAGCAGACGCACCGACTCGGCGGAGTCCATCGGCGCGACGGTGATCCGCGCGGCCCCGGTGCGCATGGCCAGCCCCGACAGCCGGTCCCGGCTGGTGATCACCACCGCGCACCCGCCGGCCCCCGGCAGCAGGTGCAGCAGCTGGTCAGAATCCGAGGCGTTGTCCAGTACGAGCAGCGTCCGCGTCGGGGCCAGCGCCGACCGCAGCAGGCTGGCCCGCTGCTCCAGCCGCGCCGGGAGGTTCTCCACCCCGAGCGACGTCAGCAGCTCCTCCAGCACGTCCAGCGGCTCGGCCGGGTCATGGGAGGAATGCCCCCGCAGGTCGGTGTAGAGCTGCCCGCCGGGATAGTCGTGCGCGATCGAATGGGCGAACCGCAGGGCCAGGGCGGTCTTGCCGGCCCCGGGCGGCCCGTCGATGGTCACCACGATCGGGTCACCCGTTTCGGCGAACTCGCGCACGGCGGCGGCCAGCGCGGCGAGCTCGGCATCTCGGCCGACGAACCGGGCCGGGGCGGCCGGCAGCTGGGCCGGCGAGCGGGGCAGGGCCCGCCGGGCCAGATGGATCAACTGCCCCTCGGCCCCGAGCGCACTGTCCAGTGCACGTGCATGCTGCTCGGTCGGCCGGCGGCGGCCGTTCTCCAGCCGGGACAGCAGCGACTTGTCGTAGCGGACCACGGCGGCGAGGTCGGTCAACGACCAGCCCAGCGCCTCGCGGCGGGTGCGCACGGCGTGGCCGAAGCCCTCGCCGATGTGCTCCCGGGTGGTCATTGGTCCACTCTCCCGCATTGTTCGGTTGCGCCCAACAGGTGCGATGTGAACGCTATCGGCGAGAAGTTTGGCAAGATCCCACTGTGCCAGCGAAACAGACCACCCGTGAGCTGCGCCGACGCAACCGGTCGGCGCTGCTGTCGCGGCTGTATCTCCAGGGCCGGGGCAGCAGGCTCGAACTGGTCGACTCGTCCGGGCTGAGCTCGTCGACGGTGAGCAACGTGATCTCCGACCTCATCGCCGACGGCGTGGTCGAGGAGGCGGGCTCGGCCGAGTCCGAGGGCGGCCGCCCGCGCACGGTGCTCCAGGTCCGGCGGGACTACGGCCACGTGATCGGCGTCGACATCGGGGAGACGCACATCGAGGTGGGCCTGTTCGACTGCGCGCTGAACACGGTGGCGACGGCGACCTACCCGATGGACGGCAACCTGGAGCCTTCGCACGTCGCGGAGCTGATCCTGGCCGGCATCGCCGAGGTCAGCACGTCCCCGGTGTCGATTCTGGGCGTCGGCATCGGCGTGCCGGGGTCGGTGGACGGCGACGAGCTGGTGCACGCCCCCACGTTCGGGTGGCGGGGTGTGCCGCTGGTCAAGATGCTCGCCGACGGCGTGAGCGCTCCCCTGTACGTCGACAACTGCGCCCGCACGCTGGGCCAGGCCGAGATGTGGCGGGGCGCCGGCCGGGGCTCGACGCGGGCGGTGATCGCGCTGCTCGGCGTGGGCGTCGGGGCGGCCCTGGCCGTGGAATCCGACTCCTACCAGGGCGTTTCCAGCTCCACCACGGAGTGGGGCCACACGGTCGTGCACGCCGGCGGGCTGCCCTGCCGCTGCGGCTCGTGTGGCTGTCTGGAGGCGTACATCGGGGCCGAGGGCATCCTGGACCGCTATCTGGCGCTGCCCGGCAGCGAGCCCTTCACGGCGCAGGACACCGAGGCCCGGATGCGGGAGCTGGCGGAGCGGGCGGAGCGGCCGGGGCCGGCGGCCGAGACCTTGGCCGTCACGGCCGAGTACCTGGGCATCGGCATCGCCAACCTGACGAACCTGGTGACGCCGGACCGGGTGGTGCTCTCGGGCTGGGTGAGCCTGTCCATCGGGCACACGATCCTGGAGGCGGTGCAGGACGCGGCCTCCCGGCACACGCTGAGCTACCTGCGCGACGGCACGCGGGTCGAGTTGGGCCAGCTCGGCCCGGAGGCGGTCGCGCTGGGCGCGGCCACGCTGCCGGTGATGCGCTTCCTGGCCAACGGGGGCTGACCCGGAACTGACTATTGACCCCTCGTTCGTCCGCGACTTACCTTAAGACATGGATAAAGTCGCGGACGGGCTGCTCTACGTCGGTGGATCCTTCTGTGCCGCGGAGTCAGGCAGAACCGCGCCGGTGTACGAGAAGGCGACGGGCGCCCAGATCGGCAGCTACGCCCTGGGCACCGCCGTCGACGTGAACCGGGCCGTCGAGGCCGCCCGCGCCGCGCAGCCCGCCTGGGCCGCGCTGGCCGGCGCCGAACGCGCCGCCTACCTGCGCAAGTTCGCCGACTACCTCCAGGCCAACTTCGAGGACCTGGTCGAGCAGAGCATTCGCGAGACCGGCGGCGTCCGCTACAAGGCCGAGGACGAGGTCGGCACGAGCATCCGCCAGCTGGCCATCTCGGCCGTGCAGGCCACGCAGACCGCGGGCGACATCCTCCAGCCGTACAAGGCCGGCAAGCTGACCCTGTCCCGGGCGGTGCCGCTGGGCGTGGTCGGCCTGATCACGCCGTGGAACTACCCCATGAACCTGGCCATGCGGGCGGTCGCGCCGTCGCTGGCCTTCGGCAACACGGTGGTGCTCAAGCCGGCCGAGCTGACGCCGTTCATCGGCGGCCTCGTGCTGGCCCAGGCGGCCGACGCCGCCGGCTTCCCGCCCGGCGTGTTCAACGTCGTCACGGGCGACGGCCTGGACGCCGGCAAGGCGCTGTCCGAGCACCGCGGCCTGGACCTGATGGACTTCACCGGCTCCCGCGAGGTGGGACTGGAGATCGCCGCCGCGGCGGCCGTCGACCTGCGCAACATCCGCCTGGAACTGGGCGGCAGCAACGCTTTTGTCGTGCTGGACGACGCCGATGTCGAGCTGGCCGCATCCTGCGCGATGATCGCCTCGTACGAGTTCCAGGGCCAGACCTGCATCAGCGCCAGCCGGCACATCGTGCAGCGCGCCGTGGCCGACGCCTACCTGGAAGCCTTGGTGGCCCGGGCTTCCAAGCTGCGGGTCGGCGACCCGATGGACCCGGAGACCGACCTCGGCCCGCTGATCAGCGAACGCCAGCGCGACCGGGTGCACCACAAGATCGTGCAGCCGTCGATCGACATGGGCGCGAAGGTGTTGACCGGCGCGGAGTACGACGGCCTGTTCTACCGGCCGACGGTGCTGACCGACGTCACCCCGGACATGCCGGCGTTCAGCGAGGAGATCTTCGGCCCGGTCGTGCCCGTCACGGTCGTGGACACCGAGGAAGAGGCCATCGCGATCACCAATGGCCTGCCGATGCTGATGAACTCCGTGTTCTCCAAGGACATCGTGCGCGGCATGGACGTGGCCGAGCAGCTCCAGGCCGGCGAGGTGCACGTCAACGACGCGCACGCCCGGCACGGCGCGGAGAACCAGATGCCCGGCTTCACCAAGCGCCAGTGGATCGGCGTGCAGCGCACGCCGCTGTCCATTCCGGACTGGGCGGGCCGCCGGTGAAAAAAGCGCTGGTGGTGCGCGGCGGCTGGGAAGGACACAGTCCGGTCCAGGCGACCGACATGTTCATTCCCGGCCTCACCGACGCCGGCTTCGACGTGGAGATCGCCGAGGATCTGGACGTCTACACCGATGCCGCGAAGCTGGCCGCCACCGACCTGATCGTGCAGTGCTGGTCGATGGGCAGGCTGACGCCGGAGCAGTGCGAGGGCCTGGTGTCGGCCGTGCGCGCCGGCACCGGCTTCGCCGGCTGGCACGGCGGTGTGGTGGCCACGTTCCAGGACAGCCCGGACTATCTGCGGATGGTCGGCGGCGTGTTCCTCTACCACCCGCCGCAGTTCCTGGACTACGAGGTGCGGATGGAGCGGGCGCAGGCGGACCATCCGATCGTGGCCGGCCTGCCGGACTTCACCGTCCACACCGAGCAGTACTGGATGCTCGGCGACGCGCTGAACACGGTCCTGGCCACCACCGAGTTCGGGCCGCCGGAGCAGCCCGTGACGATGCCGGTGGCCTGGACGAGGAACTGGGGCGCGGGCAGGATCTTCTTCTCCGCGATCGGGCATCGCACCGAGGACCTGTGGGATCCGGCGGTGTACACATTGACCCATCGCGGTCTGGTCTGGGCGAGCCGACAGGTAGTTCAGTGAGCCGACAGGCAGTACAAAGAGACTGAGCGGAGACAGGGCTATGCGGAGTCAGTGGCGACTCGCCGGCGCTTTGGTTGCCGGCGCTCTGCTTGTGACCGGGTGCGGCAGTGGTGGCGGAAGCGACCAGCAGGCCGCGGGCGGGAAGGTCGACCTGACCTTCTGGGACTGGGATCCCAACATGGACAAGGTGGTGGACATCTGGAACCAGGCCCACCCCGACATCCACGTCACACTGTCCAATCCGGCCGGTGGCGACCAGCTCGTCAGCAAGATGATCACCGCGCACGAGGCCGGAAACGGCCCGGATATCGCCAAGGTGGAGTACCAGTCGCTGCCGGCGCTGGTGGCCAAGGGCGTGGTCGCCGACATCACGCAGTACACCGGCGACGCCGCCAAGGACTTCGACGCCACCACGTTGAAGGCGACCAGGTTCGAGGACAAGGTCTACGGCGTGCCGCAGGACGTGGCGCCGCTGATGTTGTTCTACCGCACCGACATCTTCGACCAGAACGGTCTGAAGGTGCCGACCACGTGGGACGAGTTCAAGCAGACCGCGCAGCAGCTGCACGACAAGGCCCCGTCGGTCGCCATGACCAACTTCGACGCCGCCGACCCGGGCTGGATCACCGGCCTGATGCAGCAGGGCGGCGCGGACTGGTGGTCGGCCAGCGGCGCCACGTGGAAGGTCGCCATCAACAGCGCCCAGTCCAAGAAGGTCGCCGACTACTGGCAGGGCCTGGTCACCGCCGGCACCGTGGCCAAGAACCCGTCGTTCTCGCCGCAGTGGAACAAGCAGATGAACGAGGGCCAGCTCGCCACCTGGATCTCCGGCGCCTGGGCCCCGGCGCAGCTGGGCGGCATCGCCCCCAACACCAAGGGCAAGTGGGCGGTGGCGCCGTTGCCGGCGTGGACCGCGGGTGACAAGACCACCGGCATCTGGGGCGGCTCGGCCACCACGGTGACCGCCGACTCCAAGCACGCCGCGCAGGCCGCGCAGTTCGCGGCGTGGCTCAACACCGACGACAAGGCCGTCACCGCGCAGATCCAGAACATCAACGTCTACCCGGCGGCCACCTCCGGGCGCTCGCTGCCGATCCTGTCCTCGCCGCCGGCCTTCTTCCCCAACCAGGCCAACTACTACGACCTGGTCAAGCAGGCGGCGCCGAGCTCGCGCAGCTTCTCCATGTGGGGTCCGAACGTGACGGTCACCTTCAGCGGCTACACCGACAAGTTCGGGGCCGCGCTGCAGAACAACACCTCGTTCTCCACGGCGCTGGACGACATCCAGAACGCGACCGTGGCGGACATGAAGAAGCTCGGGTTCACGGTCAGCTGATGGCCGCGCGCAACCGGGCCAAGCTGCCCTACCTGCTCGTCCTCCCGGCAGTCACGCTGCTGGCGCTGTTCGTGGTGGCGCCGGGCGTCTACGCCCTCGTGCTGAGTTTCCAGGCGCGCAAGGTCGTCGGCGGGCTGCTGGGAGGCGGCAGCAAGCTGGTCTTCGTCGGCCTGGACAACTACGGCCTGGCGCTGGCCGATCCGGAGCTGTGGTCGAGCATCGTGCGCATGCTGTTGGTGGCGCTGCTGTTCATCCCGGCCACGGTCGGCTTCGCGCTGCTGTTCGCCCTGCTGCTGGACGTGCCGCGGGTCAAGCTGGCCCGCAGCACCCGGCTGGCGATCTTCCTGCCGTACGCGGTGCCGGGTGTGATCGCCTCGCTCATGTGGGGCTTCATGTACCTGCCGGCGACCAGCCCGATCGGCGGCGACCACGTCGACTTCTTCGGCTCCACCACGGTGTTCTTCTCGGTGGCCAACGTCGCGGTGTGGGGCTCGGTCGGCTTCAACATGATCGTCATCTTCACGGCGCTGCGGGCCCTGCCGTCCGAGTTGTACGAGGCGGCCCGCATCGACGGCTGCTCCGAGCTGCGGATGGCCTTGCGCATCAAGGTTCCGCTGGTGCTGCCGGCCATCGCCATGTGCGCCTTGTTCACGGCGCTGGCCTCGCTCCAGCTGTTCAACGAGCCCAACACCTTGCGGCCGCTGTCCAACGCCATCTCCTCGACGTGGGTGCCGCTGATGAAGATCTACCAGGACGCCTTCGTCGACTCCGACGTGAACAAGGCGGCGGCCACCTCGGTGCTGTTCGTGATCGCGGCGCTGGCCGTGTCGTTCGTGGCTTCCCGCACGGTGTCGAGGGTGAACCGGTGACTACACGGATCCGGCTGCTGCCGAGCGCCGCCCTGCTGCTGGGCGCGGTCTACTGCATCGTCCCGACGCTGTGGATCCTGATCGCGTCCACCAAGTCCAGGACGGACCTGTTCTCGACGGCAACTTATCTGCCGTCGTTCAGCGACGGCATCTGGCGCAACATCGTGGACCTGTCGACCTATCAGGGCGGCATCTTCTGGCACTGGATGCTCAACAGCTTCGGCTACGCCCTGATCGGCGGCGTCCTGGCCTCGCTGGTGTCGGCCGCCTGCGGCTACGCGATCGCGCTGTACGAGTTCCACGGCCGCAGGACCGTGTTCAACGTGATCCTGGCCTGCGTGCTGCTGCCGCAGATCGTGCTGGCCATCCCGCAGTACCTGCTGCTGTCCAACGTGGGCCTGACCGACAGCTATCTCGGGGTGTTGCTGCCGCAGCTGTTCAACCCGTACGGCATCTACCTGTGCCGGATCTACGCCGCTTCCTCGGTGCCGCAGTCGCTGCTGGAGGCCGGCCGAATTGACGGGGCGTCAGAGTGGAAGCTGTTCCATTCGGTGGGGCTGCGTCTGATGGGGCCCGGCCTGATCACCGTGTTCCTGTTGCAGTTCATCGCCATCTGGAACAACTTCCTGCTGCCGTTCGTGATGGTGAACTCGGACGACAAGTTCCCGCTCACGGTCGGCCTGTACAGCCTGCTGCGGCACGGGGCGGCCGAGGCGTCGCTGTACTCGCTGGTGATCACCGGCACCCTGCTGTCGGTGCTGCCGGTGATCGCGCTGTTCCTTTCGTTGCAACGCTACTGGCGGCTCGACCTGGTGACCGGCGCGCTCAAGTAGGTTGGCCGGGTGGAGTTCGACGAGTACCTGGCCGGTCTGGGCGAGTCGGCGCTGGCCGCGCTGCTCCGGGCCCGGCCGGACGTGCTCGTCGAGCCCGTGCCACGCGGCTTCGCCCAGCTGGCGCAGCGCCTGTCCAGCGCGTCGTCGCTGGTCGCGGTGTTGCAGACGCTGAACCGGGACCAGCTGGTGGCCGGCGAGGCCATCACCGCCGGCCGGCAGCACGAGCTCGACCGGGGGCTGTTCCGGACGGTGCTGCCCCAGCTCAAGGCCCTGGGCCTGGTCTGGGGCACGGACCTGCGCCTGCCGCCGCTGCTGGCCCATCACTGGTCTCAGGACCAGGGACACGGCACCGAGCTGACGGGTCCGCCCGCGCTGCCCTCGACCAGCGCGGATGCCGACACGTTGGGCCGAGCGGCCCAAGCGGCCGCGGCGGCCGTGCTCGACGGCGTCACATCGCTGCTGGACAAGGCAACCTCCCGGCCGATCACGGCGTTGCAGAAGGGTGGCATCGGATCCAGGGAACTGTCCCGGCTGGCCCGCGAACTCGCGGCCGAGCCGGGATCGGTCGCGCTGTGGCTCGACGTCGCCGGCGCGTCCGGACTGCTGGGGACGGTCGACGAGGGCTTCGCGCCCACCACGGACTACTCGCGGTGGCGGGAAAGCGGTCCGGCCCGGCGGTGGTCGCAGCTCGCCGTGGCGTGGTATTCGCGGCCCGAGGGCGGCCCGGTGCGCCACGCCCTGCTGACGGCGGCGGCCGGCGGCGTGTCGGTCAAGGCCGTCGCCGCGCAGATCGACTGGTTCTGCCCCAGCCGGGGCGACCAGGACGTCGACGCGGCACGGCGGGAGGCGGAGCTGCTGGGCGCGGTGGCCGCCGACACCCTCACCGAGCTGGGCAAATTCCTCATCGGCCGTCTCGATGAGGTGGTGCTGCCCGAACCGGCCGACGGCGTGATCATCCAGTCCGATCTCACGGCCGTGGTGACCGGCACGGCGCCGGCGGCGATCGCGGCCGCTGCCGTGCGCGAGGCCGGGGCGGTGTGGCGGTTCACCGCGGCCAGCGTCCGATCCGCGTTGGACGCCGGCTGGCTGGCGGCAGACCTGCTGCGGGAGTTGGGGCCCGTGCCGCAGCCGCTGGAATACCTGATCAACGACGTGGACCGGCGGCACGGGCACGTCCGCGTGCGGGAAGTCCGCTGCTGCGTGACGACCGACGAGGCGACAGCGGCCGAGATCGCGCATCGGCTGCCCGGCTTCACCTTGCTGGCCCCGACCGTGCTGTCCAGTTCGGACAGTCCCGCGAACGTGTTGGCGCTGCTACGAAAGGCCGGCTACGCACCGATCGGTGAGAGCCCGGCCGGCGCGGTTGTGGTGGAGCGCAAGGCCGAACACCGCGCCGTGCCGACCGCGCCGGCGGACCGGGACACCCTCGGCGCCGACGAACTGGCCGCCCGACTGGTCGCCGAGCCGCACGTCCCGATCGAGGGCGGTCCCACCTTCGACCGCCTCACCCGGCAGAATCGGACCTTGAGCCAGGTCGAGCTGGCGCTGCTGGCCGACGCGATCGACCGCGAGGGGGACGTGGTGATCGGATACCGGGACCGCACCGGCAACCGCACGGTACGCCGCATTCGTCCGGAACAACTGCTGACCGGCTGGCTGGACTCGTGGTGCTACCTGCGCGAGGAGGAGCGGGAGTTCGCCGTGGCCAACATCGAGTCGGTCGAGGCCGCCCGGTGACCGTCGGACGCAGAGTGGCGCTGATCGCCTGCGCCGTGGTGCTGGCCGGCATCGCCGTGCTCGCCGTCACCCGCGTCTTCGGCCTCGACGACGGCACCTACCTGGCCGTCCCGATCGCGCTGCTGCCCTACGCCGGGTTGCTCACCGCCGCCCTGCTGGTGACGCTGCTGGCCATTCGCGGCCGGTGGCTGACCGTGGCCGCGGCGGCGCTGCTCGTGCTGCAGATCGCCTGGTTCGTGCCGCGTTTCGTGCGCGACCACCAGCCCGTGCCGGACGGCGCCCCGCGCATCCGGGTCGGCACCGTCAACACCCATCGCGGCCAGGTCGACCCGAAGGCCCTGGTGGCGCTGGCCCGCTCCCAGAACCTCGACGTGCTGGTCGCCGAGGAGCTGGACGCGCCGGCGATCACGGCGCTGGACGCCGCCGGCATGGACCGGCTCATGCCGTTCCGGGAACTGCACCCGGAGAACGACACCTCCATCTTCACCAGGCTGCCGATCGTGCGCGGCGGGCCCGCCGACCTGCCCACCACCTGGCCGCAGACCCAGGTCACCGTGAGCGTGTTGGGTCACGAGATCCCGATAACGGGCGTGCACACGTACTATCCTGTCGGAGGTCCGGGGCTCTGGGCCCAGGACATGTCGGCGCTGCGGGCCGCGGCCGGCCGGGACGCGATCGTGCTCGGCGACTTCAACGCCACCGTCGATCACTCGCCGCTGCGTTCGCTGCTGGCGGCCGGGTTGATCGACACGCACGCCGAGCTGGGCCGGGGCTGGGCGCCGACGTGGCCGGCGGACTTCCCGCTGGTCCAGATCGACCACGTGCTGCACGGTCCCGGGCTGGCCGCGGTGTCCGCGAGCGAACACCTGCTGCCGGGCACGGATCACCGGGCGGTCGTGGCCGAACTGGCGCTGCTGGACTGAGTTGTCAGGGCCGGGGGCTACCCTCGGCGTTGTTTGGGCATTGGGCTAGAGACGATCTGGGAGAAAGACCCTGTGACCGCTGAGACTCTTTACGGGGCCGACGACCTGACGCACCTGGAGGGTCTTGAGGCGGTCCGCAAGCGGCCCGGCATGTACATCGGGTCCACCGACAGCCGGGGCATCAACCACCTGTTCACCGAGGTGGTCGACAACTCGACCGACGAGGGCATCGGCGGCTTCGCCACGCGGATCGTGGTCACCCTGCACGCCGACGGCAGCGTCCAGGTCGACGACGACGGCCGCGGCATCCCCACCGGGGTGCACGCCAAGTCCGGCCTGTCCGGCGTCGAGCTGGTGCTGACCCGGCTGCACGCCGGCGGCAAGTTCGGCGGCTCCGGCTACAAGACCTCCGGCGGCCTGCACGGCGTCGGCGCGTCCGCGGTCAACGCCCTGTCGCACCGCTTCGACGTCACCGTGAAGCAGCTCGGCAAGGTGCACCAGATGTCCTTCGCCCACGGCGTGCCCGGCGTGTTCGACGCGCCCGGCCCCAAGGCGAAGTTCACCCAGCAGTCCGGCCTCCAGGTCACCGGCAAGATGAAGCGCGGCGAGTCCAGCGGCACGTCCATCCGGTACTGGTACGACACGCGGTACTTCGAGAACGGCGCCGCGCTGGACGTCGAAGCCGTGCGGGCCAAGCTGCGCAACACCGCTTTCCTCGTGCCGGGCGTGACCTACGTGCTGCGCGACGCCACCGACGGCGCCATCGTCGAGGAGTCGTTCCACTACCCGCACGGGCTCTCGGACATGGTCGACTTCCTGTCCCCGTCCGGCGAGAAACCCGTCTCCGGCACGCTGTTGGTCAACGGCGAGGGCACCTACTTCGAGAACGCCGCCGACGAGAACGGCGTCATGCGGTCCAAAGTGGAGCGTGTCGCCGAGGTCGAGGTGGCGCTGCGCTGGGGCACCGGCTACGAGCGCACCGTGGAGTGCTTCACCAACACCATCCGCAACATGCACGGCGGCACCCACCGCCGCGGCTTCGACCGCGCCGTCACCAAGGCCGTGCAGGACGCCATCTCCAAGACCCGCGGGCTGCTCAAGCCCAAGGAGGACATGCCGACGCTGGAGGACGTGCTGGAGGGCATGACCGCCGTCATCCACGTCCGCATCCCCGAGCCGCAGTTCACCTCGCAGACCAAGGACGAGCTGTCCACCGCCGGCATCACCAAGGTGATCCAGGGCGTCGTCGAGCGGCACGTCAAGGCGTGGACCGAGGACAAGCGCACCAAGACCGAGGCCAAGACCGTCCTGCAGAAGGTGGTCGACGCCGCGCGCGTTCGGCTCACCCAGAAGCACCAGAAGGACGCCGCCCGGCGCAAGACCGCGCTGGAGGGCGCGGCCATGCCGCCCAAGCTGGTCGACTGCCGCACCACCGGCGTCGCCCGCAGCGAGCTGTTCCTCGTGGAGGGCGACTCCGCCCTCGGCTGTTTCACCGGCGACACGATGGTCGCCCTGGCTTCGGGCAAGAGTCTGTCGTTCGCCGACCTGACCGCCGACTGGGCCAAGGGCATCACGCACTTCGGCTACACAACCAACAAAGCCGGCCGCGTGGTCGTCGCGCCGCTCGTCGAACCGCGTCTGACCAAACGAGCCGCGCCGTTGGTCCGAGTGACCCTCGACAACGGCGAGTCGGTCCGCTGCACGCCCGATCACCTGTTCCGGCTCCGTGACGGCTCGTACCGGCGGGCCGACCAGCTGGCCGCCGGCGACTCGCTGATGCCGCTGTACCGGTCGTTGTCGTCGAAGGCGGCCGGGGACAAGTTGGACGGCTACGAGCGTGTCTGGATGAACGACCGCGATGAGTGGGTGCATACCCACTACCTCGCTGACAGCTACAACCTCCGCCACGGACTCGACAGCACCGACAACGGCAACGTGCGCCACCACGTCGACGTGAACAAGCGCAACAATGATCCACGCAATATTCGCCGGATGACCTGGGAAGGCCATGCCGCACTGCACGCGGCGATGATGGGTGACCATGTGCACGAGGGTTACCGGGCCTGGTTGTCGGCCGGCGGCCTCGAGTTCAAGTCCGCGATGCTGTCCGCTCAGTGGCAGGACCCCGAGTTCCGCGCGGCGTGCCTGACCCGGCTGGCCGAGCTCAACGCCGACCCGGCCTTCCGCGAACGGATCGAGCAGGGTTTCCAGGACTGGTACGCCGCACTGACCGCCGACGAGAAGGCGACGTACGCCGAACAGATGCGCCAGCGTCAGGCCGAGTACTGGGCGTACCCCGAACATCGCGCAGCCGCCGCCGAGCGAGTGCGTGCCTTCTTCGCCGACCCGGCCCGCCGCGCCGAATGGAGCGAGCGGTCTCGTGTCCAGTGGGCCGACGAAGATCTGCGAGCATGGCGATCGCTCGCGACGACGGAGCAGTTCTCCGACCCCGCCGAGCGTGAGCGTCAACGCGCCGCCGTCGTCGCATGGCACGAGCAGAATCCCGATTTCGGCCGCCAGCACTCGGCCTATATGAAGGAACGCCTCAACGATCCGAGTAACGGCCATCTGGCGAAGGTGCAAGAGGGCCGGGCCCGCTACGTGGCAACTGTGCCGCGTGTCGAGCGGGTGGCACAACAGAACGAGGGCAGGCGCATCGCGGCGTTGAAACGCGTTGCGGAGCTGGCTTCGGTCCCGGACGCGGAACTGGCCGACGCCTACAACGAGATGCGTATGCGCGTCGCCCGCACCGGCCTCCGTTTCGACCGGCTGCTCGAAGCCTACGACGGCGAGATCGGACGGCTGCGCGAAGCAGCGTCCCTGGTCAATCACCACGTCTTGACTGTGGAGCCGCTGCCCGAAACAGCCGACGTCTACGACCTGACCGTGGACGGCTATCACAACTTCGCCCTCGATGCGGGTGTGTTCGTCCACAACAGCGCGCGAATGGCCCGGGTGTCGGAGTACCAAGCACTTCTGCCGCTGCGGGGCAAGATTCTCAACGTGCAGAAGGCCAATCTGGCCGACACCCTGCGCAACGCCGAGATCGCCTCCATCGTGCAGGTGCTCGGCGCCGGCACCGGCCGCACCTTCGACCTGCCGGCCATGCGCTACGGCCGGGTGATCCTGATGGCCGACGCCGACGTCGACGGCTCGCACATCCGCACCCTGCTGATCACCCTGTTCGCCAAGTACATGCGGCCCGTGATCGAGGACGGCCGGCTGTACGCCGCCATGCCGCCCCTGCACAAGCTCACCACCAAGGGACGCAACAGCGAGACCATCTTCACCTTCACCCAGCGGGAGATGGAGACCAAGCTCTCCGAGCTGGAGAAGGCCGGCAAGCAGGTTGTCACCCCCGTGCCCCGGTTCAAGGGCCTCGGCGAGATGGACGCCGACGAGCTCTGGCACACCACCATGAACCCGGCCACCCGCTCCGTTCGTCGGATCACGCTCACCGACGTCGAGGCCGCCGAGCAGACGCTGGAGCTGCTGATGGGCGAGAAGGTCGAGCCGCGCCGCAACTGGCTCGTCGACGCGGCCGGCCGCGTCGACCAGGCCGCGATCGACATCTGACCGGTCCGCTTCTCAGCTAGGAGAACAGGCAAGACATGGCACGCCGCAGCAAGGGCACCGTGACCAAGGTGGACCCGTCGGCCTTCGACCGCGCCGGCGCCACCGTGCTGGACATCCCGGTCACCAACGAGATCGAGGACTCCTACCTGGAGTACGCCTACTCGGTCATCCACTCCCGCGCGCTGCCCGACGCGCGCGACGGTCTCAAGCCCGTGCACCGCCGCATCCTGTACTCCATGCACGAGCAGGGTTACCGGCCCACGCACGCCTACGTGAAGTCCTCCCGCGTGGTCGGCGACTGCTTCGTGCGTGGCACGCTCGTGTCCACGCCGACGGGGTTGCGCCGCATCGAGGACATCGAGGTCGGCGAGCAGGTGCTGGACGCCGCCGGCGTCTCGGTGCCGGTGGTCGCCGCCTACGAGAACCCGGTCTCCGAGCTGGTCCGGATCACGTGGTCCAACGGGCACAGCATGGTCGTGACGCCCGGCCAACGTTTCCGCACCGTCGCCGAGGACCTGACCGTCGAGTGGACGGACGCGCGGGACCTGGCCGGCCGGCAGACGCTCGGCTACGGCCGCGGCCGGTCGGCGAACGAGCCGACCGGCGGCGACGCGTACAGCTACGTGCTCGGTCTGCTCGTCGCCGAGGGCTTCCCGGTGGACCGCGCCCGCGAGGCGGACGGCCGCGTGCGTATCCACATGTGCGATCCGGAGCCGATCGACGTCGCCCATGGCTGGGCAATTGAAGGCGGCCTGAATGTCTCGCGCGGCAAGCGCGTCGCGAAGAACCCCCGGCATCGGGACCAGCACGTCCTTACTTTCGCTCGGCATGACGGCCTAGTGGAAGCCACTACTCCGCTCAGCAACAACAAGGTCGTGCCGGCGAGCGTGCTGGCCGACCGGTCGCTGTGGGCGTCCTTCCTCGCCGGGCTGTACGACGGCGATGGATACGTACGCAAGCGCAACCGCGAGATCGTCTACGTCAGCACCAGCGAAGGCCTGGTCCGTCAGGTCTACTCGATGCTCGCCGACATGGGCATCCACGGCCACCACTGGTCCCAACCGAAGCCGACCGGACATCCGACGCTGTTCGGCCTGTCCGTCTCTGGCAGCGACGCTGCTGTGTTCGCCCGGTTCCTGCTGCGCTGGTCAAAGATCGGCTGCAAGCGGGACGACCTGTGGCGTCTCACGGCGCAGGCCGACGGCTGGCCGGACAAACTGCGCCGGATCGGCTCGCCGTTGGCCGACCGGCTCGACGACCTCGCCGGTTTTTCCTTCCTCACGGTCGAATCCGTGGCGCCGGTGGACTCCGACACCACCTTCGACATCCAGGTCGGCAGCGACGAGCACGCCTTCGTGACCGAGGGCTTCGTCGTGCACAACTGCATGGGCAAGTACCACCCGCACGGCGACCTGGCCATTTACGACGCCATGGTGCGCATGGCCCAGGACTTCTCTCTGAACGCGCCGCTGATCGACGGGCACGGTAACTTCGGCAGCCCAGATGATGGACCGGCCGCCTCGCGGTACACCGAGGCCCGGATGTCCAACGAGGCCATGCTGTTGGTGGGCGAGCTGGGCGAGGACACGGTCGACTTCCGGCCCAACTACGACGGGTCGCTGGAGGAGCCGTCGGTGATGCCGGCGGCGTTCCCGAACCTGTTGGTCAACGGCACGTCGGGGATCGCGGTGGGCATGGCCACCAACATGATCCCGCACAACCTGGGCGAGGTCGTGGCGGCGGCGCGGTGGCTGATCAGCCACCCGGACGCCTCGCTGGACAAGCTGATGGAGTTCGTGCCGGGGCCGGACCTGCCGACCGGCGGCATGCTGCTGGGCCTGGACGAGGTGCGCAAGGCGTACGAGACGGGCCGCGGCGTGGTGCGGATGCGGGCCAGGGCCGAGACGGGGCCGCTGGAGGGCAGCCGGGGCCGGCAGGCGATCACGGTGACCGAGCTGCCGTACGGCGTCGGCCCGGAGAAGATCATCGAGAAGATCACCGACGAGGTGAACAAGTCCAAGCGCCTCACCGGCATCGCCGACGTCAAGGACCTGACCGACCGGGAGAACGGCACCCGGCTGGTGATCGAGTGCAAGGTCGGCGTGAACCCGCAGGCGCTGCTGGCCGACCTGTACCGGCTGACGCCGCTGGAGCAGTCCTTCGGCATCAACAACCTGGTGCTGGTCGACGGGCAGCCGCAGACGCTGGGCCTCAAGGCGCTGCTGGAGGTGTTCCTCAAGCACCGCTACGAGGTCGTCACCCGGCGGACCCGCTACCGCAAGCGCAAGCGCGAGGAGCGGTTGCACCTGGTCGAGGGTCTGCTCAAGGCGCTGCTGGACATCGACAAGGTGATCCGGCTGATCCGCAACAGCGACAACGCCCAGGCCGCCCGTGACGGCCTGATGAAGCAGTTCAGGTTGTCGGAGATCCAGGCCTCGTACATCCTGGACACGCCGCTGCGCCGGCTGACCAAGTACGACAAGATCGAACTGGAGTCGGAGCAGGAGAAGCTGGCCGGCGAGATCGCCGAGCTGGCCAAGATCCTGGACGACCCGGCGGTGCTGCGCAAGGTCGTGTCGACCGAGCTGGCCAAGGTGACCAAGGACGTCACCTGGGAGCGTCGAACCGCGCTGATCGACGGCGACCTCAAGGAGGTGCTGGCGGCGTCCAAGCCGGCCGGCCCCTTGGAGGTGGCCGACGACCCGTGTCAGGTTCTGTTGTCCGCCACGGGTTTGGTGGCCCGCACGGCCGCCGAGTCGGAGGAGGCGTCGGAGGCACGGCGGCGTAACGGCCGGGCCCGCAACGACGCCGTCGCCGCCGTGGTGCACACCACCGCCCGTGGGCAGATCCTGGTCGTCACCAGCAAGGGCCGCGCGTTCAAGACGGATGTGCTGCCGCTGCCGGTGTTGCCCGAGCAGGTCGGCACCGTGTCGCTGAGCGGCGGCATGGCGGCCAGCGAGCTCGTGCCGCTGGACAAGGGCGAACGGGTCGTCACCATCGCGCCGCTGACCGACACCGAGTCGCCGGGTCTGGCCATGGGCACCGCGCAGGGCGTGGTCAAGGTGTGCTCACCGGAGTGGCCCGTGCGGTCCGACGAGTTCGAGGTGATCAGCCTGAAGGACGGCGACGAGATCGTCGGCGCCACCTGGCTTTCCGACGGCGCCGAGACCCTGGTCTTCGTCTCGTCCGACTCGTCTTTGCTGCGCTACGAGGCTTCGCTGGTTCGGCCGCAGGGTCTCAAGGGCGGCGGCATGGCCGGCATCAAGCTCGCCGGCGACGCCCACACCGTGTTCTTCGCCGCCGTCCGCACCGACGACGAGGAGCACGGCGAGCCCATGGTCGTCACCGCCACCGGCAACTCCGTCAAGGTCACGCCGTTCGCCGAGTACCCGCCCAAGGGCCGGGCCACCGGCGGCGTGCGTTCGCACCGCTTCCTCAAGGGTGAGGCTGGTCTGCGTCTGGCCTGGATCGGTTCCCGCCCGGCCGGCTCCACCGACACCGGCTCGTCGGTCGAGCTGCCCGAGGTGGACATCCGCCGCGACGGCTCCGGCCACCCGCACCCGGGCCCGGACGTCGTGGGCCACCTGATCGAGCGGGGATAGTTGTTGGGAGCGCGCCGGTTTCGCACCGGCGCGCCCCCATCCTCGGCCGACCGGTCGACCGAGCCCCTCCCCCGGGCTTCCTAGGCGGACACCTTCCCGTCCCAGTCGATGCGGTGGCGGTGCAGCCAGCCGAACATCTTCTCCGGCTTCATGAACAGCTTCATCGCGATCGGCGCCAGCACGCCGATCACCGCCTGGCCGATGCGGCCGTTCACCTTGTCCTGGTTGGTCTTCTCGCCCTGCTCGGCGACCTTCTCCACGCGGGCCCGGCGCAGCTTCTCGTACGCCTCGAACGCCTGCGGCACGGGCAGGTCGCGCAGGCAGCGGGCCAGCTCGATGGCGCTCTCGATGGACATCGAGGCGCCCTGGCCGGTGCTGTTGGACGGCACGTGCGCGGCGTCGCCGACGAGCACGATGCGGTCGGTGTGCCAGCGTGGCGCGCTGGGCATGATGTGCATGCCGCCCAGCACGACCATGCCGTCCGGGGTGGCCTTGGCCAGGATGCCGTGCGCCGGGTAGTCGTCGCCGTAGAGCTCGCGCATGCGGCGCAGCCATTCCTCCGCGCCGATGGCCCGCGCCTCGGCCCCGGTCATCGGCTCGTGGCTGGGCACGTTGGTGAACCAGCCGGTGTCACCCTCGGCCGTGAGGGCGTAGCCGAGAAATCCTCGCTTGCCCTGGGCGAAGTAGAACTCGCCCTCGGCCAGGCCGAAGTCGTTGCCCGGCACGGAGCCGCCGAAGCCGAGCAGGCCGGTGTAGCGCGGCCCCGGGGCGTTCGGGTCGATCAGCTTGCGGACCGTCGAGTGCACGCCGTCCGCGCCGAGCAGCACGTCGCCGGTGGCGGTGCTGCCGTCGGCGAAGTGGGCCGTGACGCCGTCGGCGGTCTCGGCGACGTCCACCAGCCGCTTGCCGTGATGGATCTTGATGCCGGCCTCGACGGCCCGCTCGGCCAGCAGTGCGCACAGGTCCGACCGCATCGCCAGCTGGCTCGGGTTGTCCGCGTCCAGCTCGTCGAACGCGCCGAACCGCTTGCCCCGGCCGTCGGTCATCACCATGCGCTGGTTGGGCCGTCCGATGGCCCGCAGATCGGCGTCCAGCCCGAGGATGCCGAGCGCGTTGACGCCGTTCGGCGCGATCATGAGCCAGCCGCCGGCGTTGCCGGCGTTCTGTTCGTACGCCTCGAAGATCTCGGCCTCGATGCCGGCCTTGCGCAGCGCGAGCGCCGCGACCGGACCGGTGATGCCGCCCCCGATGATCAGTGCTTTCATGTCGTCCCCCTGAAGTATTCCTGCCACATCCGGTCGTACTGCGGGTCCCGCAGCCGTTCGGCCAGGCTCGCCACGTAACCGCGCTCCGCCTCGCGCATCGCGAGCCGGTACTCCTCCTCGATCAGGAACCACCAGTCCACGCCCTGCTCCCGGGCCTGGCCGATAGAGTCGCCGATCTCCCTCGCCTGGGCCGTCAGCGTTTCCAGCCGCCGGCCCAGCAGTTCCACCGTCTCCGCCGGCGGCAGCACCACCAGCAGCGACAGCGCCACCCCGAAGCTCGGGTACTCGTGCACCGGCGTGGTGACCAGCTCACGCATCCAGTCGTACAGCTCGGCCCGCCCGGCCTCGGTGACCGCGTACAACGTGCGCTCGGGCCGCTGGGTGTCGCGGACCGTCTCGTGCTCGACGATGAAACCCGCCTTGGTCAGCTGCTCCACCACCATGTAGAGCGAGCCTCGGTTGTACTTGATGTCCCGGTCCTTGCCGTGCTCCTTGAGCCGGCGCCCCATCTCGTAGGGGTGCATGGGCTCGATGAGCAGTTCGGCCAGCACGGCCAGCGCCAGCGGATTGGACACCTTGCGTCGTTTCACCGTCACTCCAATTGGTCAGGACTAACTATCCATGTCTGACTAGTCAGTGTCAACTATGTGGCCCGAGCCACGCGGCCGTCACCATCGCGACAACGTGCCCGCCGACGGCGTCATGACCGCGTACACAACCCTGCCCACCTGCGGTTTCCGGAGTGTTCTTGGGGGCCCAGTCCGATCTGCACCGGAGGACACGATGACCCTCTCCGAGCTGATACCCACGCTGGGTGAGTCACTGCGCGGACGCCTCGAGCCTGGGATCTGGCCGCTGTCCACCGCGCACGGCGTCGACGGCGACCTGCTGCTCGGCGGCGTCCCGCTCACCCAGCTCGCCGCCCGCTTCGGCACGCCCGCCTACCTGCTCGACGAGGCGACCGTGCGGCGGCACTGCCGTGACTACCGGTCCGCGCTGCCCGACGTCGAGATCGCCTACGCCGGCAAGTCCATGACCAGCCGCGGGGTGCTGCGGTGGATCGCCGAGGAGGGTCTCTCGCTCGACGTCTGCTCGGCCGGCGAGCTCGCCGTCGCCCGCTCCATCGCCTTCCCCGCCTCCCGCATCGTCTTCCACGGCAACGTGAAGACCCCCGAGGACCTCAAGGCCGCCATCGGCTACGGCGTCGATCGCATCGTCGTCGACTCCCTCGACGAGATCGAGCAACTCGGCGCGCTGGCCCGGTATCCCCAGAACGTCCTGATCCGGGTCACTCCCGGCGTCGACGCCCACACCCACAAGGCCATCGCCACCGGCGTCGAGGACCAGAAGTTCGGCTTCTCCCTCGCTTCCGGCGCCGCCCTCGACGCCGTCGGCCGCGTGCTGGCCCAGCCCAGCCTTCGTCTCGTCGGCCTGCACTGCCACATCGGCTCCCAGGTCTCTCGCGTCGCCAGCTTCGAGGAGGCCGCCCGCCGCATGGTCGGTTTCCTGGCCGTCCTTCAGATCAGGTACGGGATCACCTTGCCCCAGCTCGATCTCGGCGGCGGCCATGCCGTCCCCTACCGCCCCGGCGACCCTTCCTTCGACCTCCGCGGCTACGCCGACCGTCTCCTCCGTGCCGTCAACTACGAGTGCTCCTCACACCGGCTTCCCTTGCCCCGCCTCACCATCGAGCCCGGCCGCGCCATCGTCGGCTCCGCCGGCGTCACCCTCTACCGCGTCGTCACCGTCAAGCACGGCACTTCTCGCACCTTCGTCGCCGTCGACGGCGGCATGAGCGACAACCCCCGCCCTTCCCTCTACGGCGCCCGCTACTCCGTCCGCCCCGTCGGCCGCCACTTCTCCCCGATCTCCCACCCCGCCACCGTCGTCGGCCGCCACTGCGAGGCCGGCGACGTCCTGGCCGAGGACGTCCCCCTCCCCGCCGACCTCCGCCCCGGCGACCTCCTCGCCGTCCCCTGCACCGGTGCCTACCACCACTCCTTGGCCTCCAACTACAACATGGTCGGCCGCCCACCCGTCGTCTCCGTCCGCGACGGCGCCGCCCGCCTCCTCGTCCGGCGCGAGACCGAGGACGACCTCCTCTCCCGCGACCTCGGCTGACCCTTATGCCTAGGCAGATCCGCCGTCGGCGAATCCCGCTCCCGGCGTCTTTTGCCCCCGGCAGGCTTCCCGCCATGGCCGTCATCGAAGTAGCGCTCGGGGACATCACCGAACAGGCCGTGGACGCCATCGTCACCGCCGCCGACGATTCCTTGCTCGGCGGTGGCGCCGACGGCGCCGTCCACCGCGCCACCGACCCCCGCCTCGCCCAAGCCGGCGGCGCCATCGGGCCCGTGCGACCCCGGCAACGCCATGGCCACCCAGCGTTCGACCTCGCCCCCGTGCGCCACGTCATCTACACCGTCGGCCCCGTCTGGGAGGGCGGCTCCTACGGCGAGCCCGACCTCCTCGCCTCCTGCTACCGCCGCTCCCTCGGCGTCCGCTCCATCGCCTTCCCCGCCGTCGCCACCGACCTTTACGACTTCCCCACCGCCCAGCCCGCCCGCATAGCCCGCGAATCCCTCACCGCCACCCCGACCGCAGTGGAGCTCATCCGCCTGGTGGCGTTCGACGAGGAGACCTACGAGGCGCTGTCCGGCGGCTCGTCCCGATCGGGGCCGCGGTACCGAATCTCGATGCGCGGCGGCAGGACGCGGATGACAACGTCATCGCCGGGGCGCGGTGGTCGCTTGGAGATCACCAGGCGCACCAACATGTAGACGGCGATCACCAAGATCGCGAGGGCGGCGACCAATGGCCAGCCGGACAACCGTTCAAGGGCCTCGACCACGACACAACCAGTTCTGCGACGGTCCCGGGAACCGTCGCCATCAGGTGGGTGCGGTCAGTTGGGGTCGACGTTGATGACAGACCGCCTTCCCGGAGCAGGTCTGTCTGCGGTCACCCGGCGGGTTGCCCCAGCCTCGGACACGGTGGCCAGCACCACGAAAGCTAGCAGGCTGCAGCCTGGACCAGGTGATCGGCTTGGAGCGGGGGATCCGCTGGCTAGCGTGGGTGGCTTCTGTGACTCCTGCGCTTCGGATCGGCCCGCACGCGGTCGACCCGCCGGTGGTGCTCGCGCCAATAACGGGGCTCACCAACACGGCGTCCCGGCAGCTGTGCCGGCAGTACGGGCGGGGCTGTGCGTCTGCGAGATGATCACCAGATGATCGTGGACGAGGATCTGGCCGACCACGTGGACATGAACTTCGGGTCCCCGAAGTCAACACTCTGCCAACCCGATCGAGTAGACCGTCTACCCCAGGCTTGACGGTTGCATCTACCCCAGGCTAGACGTACCCTGTGAAGCGACGGGCACTTGTCAAAACAATCGCAGCGGAGGCTAGGCGCCAGGGCGCGGAGTGGACACTGCTGCGCGAGGGCGCGAACCACAGTGTGTATTCGCTTCGCGGTGTTGTGATCCCGATCCCCCGTCACAGTGAGCTCGGCGAGAACCTCGCCGTGGACATTTTCAAGGAGTGCCAGGACGTGCTCGGGAAGGGATGGTGGCGCAAGTGAGGACCTACCAGGCCGACGTGACCCGTGACGGCAAGTTCTGGCTCATCCGCATAGCAGAACTCAACCGATCGACCCAGGCACTCCGCTACAAGGACGTGCCGGCCATGGCCTCGGAACTCATCGAGATCATGGAAGGGATCGGCAGTGACGACTACGCGCTACACCTGAAGGTACAGCTGCCGGACGCGGTAAAAGATCACCTGGATCGAGCCGAGGTGCTACGCGAAGAGGCACAACGAAAGAACGCCGAAGCCGCCGCGGAGTCTCGCGCGGCGGTGCGGGAACTGCTGGCGCAGGGCATTTCACAGCACGAGGCAGGGAAGGTTCTTGGACTGTCCGTACAGCGGATCAATCAACTCGTGAACTCCTGAGCCGGCCACGCCGACTCGTCACGCACAATAGAGACATGCGAACACAGATCCCTACATTGCGGATCGGACCCCACGCGGTCGACCTGCTGGTCGTGCTCGCGCCGACGGCCGGCATCACCAACACCGCGTTCCGGCAGTACGGGGCCGCGCGATGCACATGATCACGTTCCACCCGGACGAGCGGCCCCGGTCGCCGCAGCTGTGCGGGGTGGATCCGGTGACGATGGGCAAAGCGGTCCAGATGATCGTGGACGAGGATCGGGCCGACCACGTGGACATGAACTTCGGGTCCCCGAAGTAATTGACTGACAACAACGGCTGCTCACGGTTCATCGAGCCCGCTTAGCTCCCTGCATGTGGTTGTGCAGCAGCGCCTTCCGCGTACCCGCCGACATCATGGCGAGAAGCTCATCAGGCAATACGAAGAAGACGTCAGGATTCCGGTTGTGCGGTCCCCACCCGGTCACACCACACAGCAGGACGACAGCACCGGGACCAGGCCAGTTGCCCTCGAACCAGGCGTCCTGCCGGCGGCCGCTCGCCAGCCAGGTGATGACAGCCTTCGTGCCGAACCGGGCTGATTGGTAGACGCGAGTGACCTCAGCCAGCTCGGCACCAGGAGTGGCGGCGCTCAATGCCTGCAGCCACTCCAGCTCCTTCCAGCGCGCAAGCTGCCGAGCATGGTTCTGCCGTTTGGCACTCCAGGCAATGCCAACGATCAGCACGATCCCGAAGACACTCACGCAACTGGCAAGAACTATTCGGTCCCCCACGGCGGCGGACTCTAGCCCTGCGCGGGCCTGCAAGGACACCCCCAGCCCATGCAGACGCGGCACGCAGCCGGAGCGCCGGCCTACGAGCGAACTACTCGGCACACCAGTTCCGGCAGGGCAGCACGACAACTCAACATGAGGGATGCGGGCCGATCGTCACGATCGTGATCTGGGCGTCGTCGGGCCCGTAGATCCACCAGGTCCGCCACGCCGAAGGGGTCTTGTTCTCCACATAGGACTCCCACAGCGTGGCTCCACCGGGCCCCGGCACCGACTGATAGTCGTGCGAGTGCAGCCCCGGGTGACGGGGGCCTGCGTCCTGCAACAGGCGCAGTGCTTCGCGGACCTTCTTGAGCTTCGCCTCGTACTGCTTCTTGGCCCGCAGATCGTCGAGCACGCGCTCGGCTTCCCGGGTGTACAGCAGGCGGAACGGTGGAGCACTCACTCGTCGTCCGCGTCCTCATCGTCGGCCGTGATCCAGTTAAGGGACCGGGCCTTGCCCTCAGCGGCATCGGCGAGACCGCGGAACAGGGATGCCCGCAGCTCGTCGTTCTCCCACACCAGCAACTCACGTTTCGGGATGCTGGCCAGTGCGTCAGCAGGATCGCGCCGTCGTCGTTCACAGACACGGCGTAGCGATCGTTCTTGTGCGCGCCGGCTTTGCCGACCGCTACTCGCGCGCGTTCGTCCGCCGTGACTTCGGCCACTGGTAAATGGGTAACCCCCACCGGGGTGTTGTCGATGTGAGGTCACCGTCCCGCACAATGGAGGCATGAGCACATCGGCGAAGACCCTCCGGATCGGCCCGCACACGGTCGACCCGCCGGTGGTGCTCGCGCCGATGGCCGGGATCACCAACACGGCCTTCCGGCAGCTGTGCCGGCAGTACGGGGCGGGGCTGTACGTCTGCGAGATGATCACCAGCCGGGCGCTGGTCGAACGCGACGCCACCACCATGCACATGATCACCTTCCACCCGGACGAAAAGCCCCGGTCGCTTCAGCTGTACGGGGTGGATCCGGTGACGATGGGCAAAGCGGTCCAGATGATCGTGGACGAGGATCTGGCCGACCACGTGGACATGAACTTCGGGTGCCCGGTGCCGAAGGTGACGCGCAAGGGCGGGGGCGCGGCGCTGCCGTACAAGCGGCGGCTGTTCGGGGACATCGTGGGCGCGGCGGTGCGGGCGGCGGAGCCGGCGGGCATTCCGGTGACGGTGAAGTTCCGCATCGGCATCGACGACGACAACCTGACGTACCTGGACGCGGGCCGGATCGCGGAGGCGGAGGGGGCGCAAGCGGTTGCGCTGCACGCGAGGACGGCCTCGCAGCGGTACTCGGGCCAGGCGGACTGGTCGGCGATCGCCCGGCTGAAGGAGGCCGTGAAGACGATCCCGGTGCTGGGCAACGGGGACATCTTCAAGGCCCAGGACGCGCTGGACATGGTGGCGGCGACGGGCTGCGACGGTGTGGTGGTGGGCCGGGGCTGCCTGGGGCGGCCGTGGCTGTTCGGGGACCTGCAGGCGGCGTTCCGGGGCGAGCCGCTGCCGGAGGGGCCGACGCTGGGCGGGGTGGCGAAGGTGCTGCGCCGGCACGCGGAGCTGCTGACCGAGCACTACGACGAGCACAAGGGCCTGCGGGACCTGCGTAAACACATGGCCTGGTACCTGCACGGCTTCCCGGTGGGCTCGACGCTGCGCCGGAGCTTCGCGATGGTGTCGAGCCTGCCGGAGTTGGACGACCTGATCGGGCAGCTGGACCACGAGGTGCCGTTCCCGGCGGACGCGGAGGGCCCTCGTGGCCGGCAGGGCTCGGCGGCGAAGGTGGTGCTGCCGGAGGGCTGGCTGGACGACCCGGAGGACGCCAGCGTGCCGGCCGGGGCCGAGATGATGCACAGCGGTGGCTGACGGAAGGCTCATCGCCCTGGCGGCGTTGGCCCTGACGGGCTGCACGGTCGCCGGGCAGGCCCAGCCGTCGCCGGATCCCGGCCTGGTGACGGACTACTTCCACGACCTGGACACGGCGGCGGCGCAGGGCGTGCAGCAGGAGCAGGACTTCCTCAAGGCGACGCAGGTGCCGGCCTTCGCGGACCGGGTGTGCAGCCTGAACGGCGTGACGATCACGGCCACGCCGACGCTGTCGACGCTGCGGGCGGACCCGGGGTGGACGCCGCCGGGCTCGGACAAGCGGCTCACCGGCCAGGTCTATGTGGTGGCGGTGACGCTCACCATCCGTCAGGGGAACTCGGTGGTGGGCACGCAGATCGGTTCGCAGCGCGTGGTAGTTGACGGGGGAAGGACTTACGGCTTCGCCCCCTGTCCGGCGCAGTGACGGTACTCACATACGCCCATCCGTGTTACGCAGGGTCAGCGTTTTGGGCCACCGTTCGGTCAGCCAGTAGAGGGAAAAGCACCCCGGCCGCCCCTCCGTGACTCAAGCCGCGCCGCCGCCAGGACGACACCACCTTCGTGAGGAGGTGAGCGCGGTGACCGCGTCATCACAGCCCGATGTCTCCGAACCGACCGGCGAGCACGCCGACGGCGGACTGGTGAACCTGCACGAGAAGCTGGCGGGCCTGCTCGCCTCCCGCGGCCAGTGGCGCGAGGCGTACGACCACCTGCGGTCCGCGCTCGACCTGATCTACCGGGACAGTGCCGGCAGCACGCCGGCGGTGCCGGAGCAGCTGCGCCGCGAGGTGGACCGGCTGCGCCGTGAGCACGCCGAGGCCCACGAGCAGAGCATCCGCGACAGCCTCACGGCCAGCTACAACCGCCGCTACCTGGACCAACGCCTGGTGGCGATGTTGACGGAGCAGGTCGGGGCGATCGCGGTGGCGCTGGTCGACCTGGACTGGTTCAAGCAGGTGAACGACCGCTATGGGCACCTGGTGGGTGACCGGGTCCTCCAACAAGTCGTGGAACTTCTGCAGGTGGAGCTGCCGGAACCGGCGTTCTGCGCCCGCTACGGCGGCGAGGAGTTCGTGCTGGTGCTGCCGGGCACCGACCAGGCGGCGGCGGTGGAGATCGCCGAGGCGGCCCGGGACCGGGTGGAGCGGCACGACTGGTCGGCGATGGCGCCGGGCCTGCGGGTCACGGTCAGCGCGGGCGTCGCCCACGAGGTCAGCGGCAGCTGCGAGAACGGCGCCGAGCACCAGCTGCTGCAGGCCGACAGCCTGCTGTATTCGGCCAAGCAGTCCGGACGCAACGCGGTCGCGTACCGCGAGAACGGCCGGGTGCGGCTGGCCGGGCCGGCCTCGGGGCGTCGGGCCATCGCTGATGTGCGGGTGGCCGGGCATTACTGAGCGCGTCGAGGGCTACTGACAGCAATGTTCCGCTACTCAAGTGCCCATTTGGCCTAACGGCCTGGGCGGTTTCGAGTACGAACCGTGTCAGAATTCCGGCTGCCTGTCGCTAGAACTAGCGGTCGTCCGTACTATCGCGTGCGCTGGGTGCCGCGCCGCGATGTGCAACCTCTGTGGCCGCACCGACGTCAACTCGTGATGAACAGCCCGTATGGGCCGTGAGCCGGAAGGGAGCCTGGGTGCCCGACGATCCCCGCTTCGGCGGCACCGGTCCCGATGGTGCCGCGGACTCGTACGAGGCCCCCGACCAGGAGCCCACCGGACGCCGGAGCCGCAGGCGCAGGTCGATGGAGGCCTCGGGCGGTCTGAGCGTGTCGGACCTGGTGCAGCGGCACACGGGTTCGCGGCCGAATCTCCCTCGCCCGACCCCGCCCGACCCGGAGCCGCCGGCCGCGCAACCGCCGCGCCGCCGGGCCCCGCAGGCCGAGCCGCCACGGGCCCAACCGCCCGTTCCGCCCACCTCGGGCGGCCACCGCTCCGACCCCGGAACGGGTCAACGTCTGTCGCCCGTCACGCCGCCGGCCGGGCAGCAGTCCGGACGCCGGGCGCTGCGCGAGGACCCGATCGCCGCCGCGAGTTCGGGTCGCCGTGCCGCCCTTGAAGGCGTGCGCCCGGGCGAGTCGACCGGCCGCCGGGCCCGTCCTGAGCCCGAGCCGGAGCCCGAGGACGACGACGAGACCACCACGCTGCGCCCCGGCCGTCGGGCCGCGGAGGCAGCTGCGGCGCGCCGTGCCGCCCTCACGCCCCCTGGCGAGGCAACTGGCCGCCGCGCGGCCGTCACGCCCCCAGGAGAAGCCACAGGGCGCCGCCAAGCCGTCACACCGCCCGGTGAGGCCACGGGCCGCCGCGCCATGGTGTCTCCCCCGCCGGGAGAGGCCACTGGCCGTCGCGCGGCCGTCACGCCCCCGGGAGAGGCCACCGGCCGCCGTGCCGCCGTGCCCCCGCCCGGGCGGGGCATGCCGCCGGGCGGGCCCCGGCCCGGCGAGTCGAGCCTGTCCAACATGCGACGCCCGGTGCCGCCCGGCGGACGTCCGCAGGGACCGCCCCCCGGCGAGGCCACCGGCCGCCGCCCGGTCGTGCCCCCGCCGCCGCCCAACGGCGCGCCCCCCAACGGTGGACCGCCGCCCGGCGGACCGCGTCCGGGTGAGTCGAGCCTGTCCAACATGCGCCGGCCGATGCCGCCGCGGCCCGGCGAGGTCAGCGGCCCGCGCCCGGTGCTGGACCGACCGGGCGAGAGCAGCGGGCCCCGTCCCGTGCTGCAGCCGCAGCACCCCCAGGGACCACAGGACAGCCAGCGCACGCGCTTCGAGCCCGACGTGGACGCCGAGCAGACCACGATCGCCCCGCCGGACGAGGCGCTGGTCGACGTGCCCGCCGTCGAGGCGGAGGCGCCGTCGAGGCCGGAGCGCCGCGAGGACATCGAGCTGGCCGCGCTGACCACCGAGATGGAGCCGATCGGCGAGGAGGTGCAGCGCCGCCGCAAGGTGGACCAGACGCTGGCCCGCTTCTCCGCCGTGCATGACGAGATGGCCGTCGAAGAGGCCAAGCGGCGCACCCGGCAGAAGAAGTACATGCCGTGGATCGACACGGACGACGACGCGCCGCCCGAGGCCCCGCCGCCGGCCGCCGAGGAGCCCGAGGACGACCCCGAGTTCGACATGGACGCGGCGGAGATCGAGCGGGCCCGCGCCAAGCGTCGGATGATCGGCCTGGCCATCAAGGTGGTGGCCATCGCCGCCGCCGCGATAGTGCTGATCGTCTGCGGCATCGCGTGGGGCTCGGTCAAGGAGTGGACCGGCTCGGACATCAAGCAGGTCGACGCGCTGGACCCCAACTCGCCGGCGATCCAGGCCGTCGAGAAGCAGCAGGGCACCGACAACTTCCTGCTGGCCGGCTCGGACACGGTGCTGGTCGCGCATGTGCCGGCCGACCACAAGCGGGTCGTGTTCGTGTCCTTCCCCAGCGGTCTCGAGCTGAGCCAGCCGCCGTGCGGTCCGGCCAAGCTGTCCGGCGCGCTGTCGGCCGGCGGCCCGCAGTGCGTGACCCAGGACGTGCAGAAGATCTCCGGGCTGCGCATCAACCACTTCATGACGATGAACTCAGACGGCCTCAAGGGCATCGTCGACGCCATCGGCAATGTCGAGCTGTGCGTGAAGAACCCGTTGCAGGACGGGCAGTTGGGCGCGCTGCTGACCGGAACCGGGCCGCAGCCGGTCGACGGCGACACCGCCGTGAAGATCATCAAGGCCCGCAGCGTAGCCGGCGACCCGTCGCCCGATCTCGGCCAGATCCAGCGGCAGCAGCGGCTGATGGCCGCGATCCTGCGCTCGGCCGTGCAGGGCCAGGTGCTGCTCGATCCCGCCAAGCTCAACGGCCTGCTGTCCGCGGTGTCCAAGAACGCCACCGGCGACAACGTGGGCGTCGACCAGCTGTCCGCGCTGGCCCAGTCGGTGCAGGGCATCGGACCGGACCAGGTGGTGTTCACCAGCGTCCCGGTCAACGGCACGCCCGAGGCCACGAAGTCCTTGTTCAACGCGGTGATCAACGGGACCCCGCTGCCGTCCGAGGGCGCGACGGCCAGCGGTCCGCTGGTCGACCCGAAGTCCATGAAGATCCAGGTGGTCAACGGAAGCGGCCAGGGCGAGCTGCCCACCAACACCGCGAACTCCTTGGGCCACCTGGGTTTCCAGGTCGTGTCGGTGAACAAGGCGGCCGCCCCCGTTGACCACACCACGGTGCGCTACGCGCCGGGCCGGGAGGCGCAGGCGCGCACGCTGTCGGCCGCGGTAGAGGGTTCCAAGCTGGTGGAGGACTCTTCGCTGGCCGGGGCCGTGCAGCTGGTGACCGGGCCGGAATTCAGCGGTGACGTCAAGGCGCCGCAGCCGCAGCAGAACAGCCAGCAGGCATCGGATGTGTCCACGATCAGTGGAGCGGACAGCTCCTGCCAGTGACGATGCCTTTTTGTGGCCCGTGGTTCACGTCGGGTTCACTCGGCGATGCCGCTGGCGCGACCCCGAGAACGTAGGCTGTGGGCCATGCGTGAGGCTTACCATGACCAGCTCGGCGACCTCGCTGACCAGCTGGCGAGCATGTGCGCCATGGTCGGCGACGCCATGGAGCAGGCGACCAAGGCGTTGCTGGACGCGGATCTCGCGATCGCGGAGCGGGTGATCGGCGGCGACGCGAAGATCGACGACGCGCGGGCCAAGTGCGAGGAGGACGCCTACTCGCTGCTCGCGCTACAGGCCCCCGTGGCCACCGACCTACGCACCGTGCTGTCGGTCATCCACGCTGCGGAAAGCCTGGAGCGGATGGGCGATCTGGCGCTGCACGTGGCCAAGGCCGCCCGCCGGCGGCACCCGGCGGCCGTGCTGCCCGAGGAGGTGCGCGGCTACTTCGCCGAGATGGGCCGGATCGCCGTCGACCTGGCCCACAAGGCCCAGCAGGTGATCCGCACGCAGGACGTGGAACTGGCCCGTCGCCTCGACGAGGAGGACGACGCCATGGACGACCTGCACCGCCACCTGTTCTCCGTGATCATGGACAAGGACTGGGGCCACGGCGTGCCCTCCGCCGTCGACATCACCCTGCTCGGCCGCTTCTACGAGCGTTTCGGCGACCACGCCGTCTCGGTGGCCAAGCGCACCGTTTTTGTCGTCACCGGCCGCATGCCCGGCTACGCCAGCGGCGCCGAGGACCTGTAGACCGTCACATCCCGGTCGGCTCACCGAGAAACTCGGTGAGCCGATCATCCATTTCGGACAGATTTCGACTGTCGTGCCGGCGGACCCGCTGCTGCAATGCCTGCACCCGGTCGCGACTGCGTTGCGACGCCAGGCAACCGACATCCGTCACGGCCTGTTCGGCAACGGCCGCCGCCTGGTCGTACTCCCGCAACTCCAGGTACGCCGCCGCGATGTGCACCTTCGTCTTCGCCTTGGCGGTGACCCGGGCCGCCGGCAGCGCCTGCACCGATCGTTCCAGCAGCGCCAAGCCCTGGCGCGGACGGCCGATGTCCCGCAAGCACTGTCCGACGTCGGCCATCAGGTCGGCCTCGCCGTAGAAGCCGAACCAGGCCGGCTCCTCGCCACCGGTCCGCTCGAACGCCCGCTGCGCGTCGTCCACCGCCCGTTGCGTGGACTGCCGGTCGCCCAGCACCGCGAAGGCCCTCGCCTCGATCGCGTGCAGATAGCTGGTCAGCGCCGGCGTCGTCGTGCCCGCCACCTCCAGCGCCGACTTCGCCAGCGCCGCCGCGTGCTGTCCATTGCGGACCCGCTCCGTCTCAATCGGACTCGCGTTCGCGATATCGGTGGTGTTGCGGCTCATCTCGGACAATCCGTTCGCCGCGTAGAGGCGATCCCCAGCGTGCAGAGCCAGGTTCAAGGCCTGCGTGTTGTAGCGCTGAGCCAGGGCGTGCCGGCCCGAGTCCACCGCGGTCAGGCTCGCAAGGTGGGTGGCCTGTGCCAGTGCGGCGAACAGGTCCCGCCCGACCAATTCCGTGTATGCCGCCCTCCGGGCCCGTTCCGCCTGCTCGTGCACAAAATGCGCCACCTGGGCATGAATACCCGCGCCGCCGTAGCGCCGATGCTGGGCCCCGAAGTGGCGAATCGTCTCCAGCACCATCTGCACATCGGAGGCGCCGACCCTCGGACCGCCGGTCTGCGCGGCGACCGCCGCGGGTGGCACCGTGAGCGCCAACAAGGCCGGCTCGGCGAACGCGGCCGCCGCGAACGCCGACCCCATCAGGAAGTTCCGCCGACCGATGTCCCTACCCGAGAGTTCCGACACGACGCCGATCGTGCCATCAACCGTCGGAAAACAGCGCATTCCATCAAACGTGTCGGCCGCATCGACATTTTCCGTGAAACCGCAGTCGTTCACCTCAACGGCGTAGCCCAGGCGCGTGGCCAGCACCGACGCGACCAATCGCGGCACCGGCCACCTGGGTTGGCACCCCTGCAGCATGCGGGCTACGGCAGTGGCATTTGTGCCCAGGTGAATGCCTTCCCGCGCGCCGGCGCCGACGATCGAGCGGGCCAGCCCGGCGTTACTCAGCTCAGCGGTCTTCAGTAACCGCGCGAGCGCGGTGTTCACCATGCTCCACATGATGAAGCGGACGATGACGCACCGAAAGCCCTCATCACGAAGTGAGACCCCAAGTGGGACCCCTGAGGCCCTAGTGGGTCGGAACGCGACCACTGACGACCGGATCCACACACATGCCGGGTGCTGCACTGGTCATGGACAGATGTCACCACCCGATGGGAGGAAGAATACCGATCAACACCGCGCTGTTCGAACGGTTCGTGGCGCTGCGCCATCGATACACGGGCGAGCCGGAAGCGCTGCTGCGCCCGGCGCTTGCCGCCGGCCTGCACTCCCTCACTCGGGGCGACATCGAACACCTCGCGGCGGCGATGGATGACGGGGCGTCACTCCCACAAAGGCTTCGAGCGGCGGTGCTGCCCGACACGGTCCTGCCACGACAACAGGAACTCGAGTCGGCGATATTCGAGACGCTGTGCCAGGCGACCCACCTGGACGGCCCGGAAAACGCTCTGCACCGACACTTCCGCATGGTTCGTCCGCACGGCGACTATCTCGTGGTGCATCTGTCACCCGAATCAGTGGAGGCACTCGTCGGAAAACTTCTTCCGAGCGAAGGAGATGACGGGTACTCGGGATACCCGGGTCTACGGGTACGGGCCTTCCGGCGGCATGCCGAGCTGTATTTCGCGGACGGGGCGCCCGGTGTGGCGGTCCACCTGGCGCAGGTGCACTGGGGATTGTGGCGCGAGGTGAGCGAGGGACGTCGGTGGCTGGGCAACGACACCGAGCCGCTGACGCCGGACGAACTGCGGGCGATGGAGATCCGTCGGAGCTCGGCGGAAACGGCCCGGCTGGGCAGCGCGCTACTGCGTCGACTCGGCATGTTTTCGGGGCTGCCGCTGGCGATCATGGGCGCCGACCTGTGCTACGTCGACTGGCGGAACCGGCCGTCGCGGGGAGAGTTGGCCGAATTGCTGACGCATCCGGTGGCCGGCATCGGGGCCACGGGCTATCGGCGCGTCGCCGGCCACCTGGTGGTGGACGCGGCGCCGGGACGCGTGGTCCTGCACGGCCCGACGAGGCACACGTGGCGCTCAGCCGACCCCTGCCGCCGGGTGAGCGCCACGTGTGGGTCCGATCAGCCGAAGCGGCCCGAGATGTAGTCCTCGGTGGCCTGCTGGCCGGGGTTGGAGAAGATCTTCTCGGTGTCGTCGATCTCGACCAGGCGGCCGGGCTGGCCGACGCCGGCCAGGTTGAAGAAGGCGGTCTGGTCGCTCACCCGGGCGGCCTGCTGCATGTTGTGGGTGACGATGACGATGGTGTAGTCCTTCTTCAGCTCGCCGATGAGGTCCTCGATGGCCAGCGTGGAGATGGGGTCCAGGGCGGAGCAGGGCTCGTCCATGAGCAGCACGTCGGGCTGCACGGCGATGGCCCGGGCGATGCACAGACGCTGCTGCTGACCGCCGGAGAGGCTGCCGCCGGGCTTGTCGAGGCGGTCGGAGACCTCGGCCCAGAGGTTGGCCCCGCGCAGGGAGCGCTCGGCCACCTCGTCGAGCTGCTTGCGGTTCCGCACGCCGCCCAGCCGCAGGCCGGCGACCACGTTGTCCCGAATGGACATCGTGGGGAACGGGTTGGGGCGCTGGAACACCATGCCGATGGTGCGCCGCACCTCGACCGGGTCCACGGTGGACGCGTAGATGTCCTCGCCGTCCAGCAACACCTTGCCCTCGACGCGGGCGCCGGGGGTGACCTCGTGCATCCGGTTGAGCGAGCGCAGCACGGTGGACTTGCCGCAACCCGAGGGCCCGATGAACGCGGTCACGCTGCGCGGCGGCACGGCGAGGGCGACCCGGTCCACGGCCTGGAACTTGCCGTAGAAGATGTTCAGGTCCTTGACGTCGATCCGCTTGGCCATTTTCAGCTCACTTCGTCTTGATGGCCGAGAACCGCGACACGAGGGCGGCCACGAGGTTGAACAGCATGATCAGGATGATCAGGGTCAGCGCCGCGCCCCACACCCGCAGCTGGCCGGCGGGGTTGGGGTTGTTCAGCTCGCTGTAGATCAGCAGCGGCAGCGAGGTCATGTTGCCGTCGAAGATGTTGAAGTTGATCGACTTCGAGTAGCCGACCAGCACCAGCACCGGCGCGGTCTCGCCCATCACCCTGGCCATCGCCAGCATCACGCCGGTGACCACGCCGGACAGCGCCGTCGGCAGCACGATCCGCACGATGGTCTTCCACTTGGGCACGCCCAGCGCGTACGAGGCCTCGCGCAGCTCCTGAGGCACCAGCCGGAGCATCTCCTCGGTGGACCGCACGACCACCGGAAGCATCAGCAGCACCAGGGCCATCGACACGGCGAACGCGCTCTGGCCCATCTGGAACGTGCTCAGCAGCAGCGCGTAGATGAACAGCGCGGCCACGATCGACGGCACACCCGAGAGAATGTCGACCATGAACGTGGTGGTGCGGGCCAGCCGCCCGCGGCCGTACTCGACGAGGTAGATCGCGGCCAGGATGCCGACCGGCACCGCGATCACCGCACACACCACGGTCTGGAGCAGGGTGCCGATGATCGCGTGGTACGCGCCGCCGGCGAACTCCTTGGGCAGCACGCCCTTGAGCGAGTGGGTCCACCAGTCGGCGGTGATCACGGCCTCGAAGCCGCGGGCGATCACGGTGACCAGCAGCCACACCAGCGGCACCAGCGCGATCAGGAAGGCCGCCGTCACCAGCACGGTGGCCAGGATGTTCTTGAACTTGCGGGCGCCGCCGACGGCCTGGAAGGCGGGCGGCGTGGCCGGACGGTCCAAAGTGGACGCTGTGGTGGTCATTGCGCCGCCTTCCCGCGCGCGATGGACCGGGCCACCGCGTTGACCACGAAGGTCAGTACGAACAGCACGAGGCCGGCCGCGATGTAGGCGCCGGTCGGCAGCGGCTGGCTGAACTCGGACGCGGCCGAGGCGATCTTGGACGCGAACGTGTAGCCGCCGTCGAACAGGCTGAAGCCGGAAGGCTTGGGCGAGGCGTGCAGGATGAGCAGCACGGCGACGGTCTCACCGAGCGCGCGGCCGAGACCGAGCATGGACGCCGCGATGTAGCCGCTGCGCCCGAACGGCAGCACCGTGGTCCGGATGACCTCCCACTTGGTGGCCCCCAGGGCCAGCGCGCCCTCGATCTGCATCACCGGCGTCTGCCGGAACACCTCGCGGGTGACCGAGGTGACGATCGGCAGCAGCATCACCGCGAGCACCACGCCGACGGTGAAGATGGTGCCCGCGCCGGCCAGCGGGATGTTGCCCTTGGCGAACAGCGGGAACCAGCCGAACACGGTGTTGAGCCACGTCTCGAAGGGTTCGAGGGCCGGGCCGAGCACGAGGATGCCCCACAGGCCGTAGACGATCGACGGCACGGCGGCCAGCAGGTCGACCAGGTACGCGAAGCCGCGGGACAGCCGGGCCGGGGCGTACTGGGTCAGGAACAACGCGATGCCCAGCGACACCGGCATCGCGATGACCAGGGCCACCAGCGAGGTCAGCACGGTGACGATGAGCAGGTCCCTGATGCCGAACATCAGGTTGTTCGAGTCGGTGGTGAGGAAGTCGGCGCTGAAGAGGAAGTTCGCCTTGTCGGCCAGCAGCGACGGGACGGCCTTGATCAGCAGGAAGATCCCGATCAGCGCGATCGCGATCACGATCGCGAGGCCGGCGCCGGTGGTCAGCGTGCGGAAGATCGTGTCGCCGGGGCGGCGCGGGGTCGCCGCCGTCCGGGCACCTGGTTGACCGCTGTCGGAGGTCATGGCACCAATCATGCGGCTACCGCCCCGATCGTCCAGAGCGGACTCTGGACGATCGGGGCGGAGGCGCGTCGGTCGGGTGTCGCTCATCGGGGTACGGCGGTCAGCTGATGGCGTCGATGGCGGTGGTCAGCTTGGCCTTCAGCGAGTCGGGCAGCGGGGCATAGCCGTTGGTGGCGAGGTCGGCCTGGCCCGCGTTGATGGCCGTGCTCAGGAACGCCTTGACGGCCTTGCCGGTGGCCGGGTCCGCGTACTTGGAGCAGACGATCTCGTACGTGGCCAGCAGCAGCGGGTAGGCGCCGGCGGCGGTGCTCTTGTGGATCGAGCTCAGGTCGAGCGAGAGGTCGTTGCCGCTCGGGTTCTTGAACGCGGCGCTGGAGATGGCCTTGCCGACGCTGTCCGCGCTGACCTTGACCGGGGTGCCGCCCGCGGTGGTGACGATGGAGGCGATGTTGAGCTTGTTGGCCTGCGCGAAGGACCACTCGACGTAGGCGATGCCGCCGTCGGTCTGGCCGAGCGAGGTGGCCACGGCCGGGTTGCCGGACGCGCCGGAGCCCACGCCGCCGTTGAAGGTCTTGCCGGCGCCCTTGGTCCAGCCACCCGCGCTGGTCAGGTACTGCTGGAAGTTGTCCGTGGTGCCGGACTGGTCGGACCGGTAGACCACGCTGATGGCGGTGCTGGGCAGCGTCGCGCTCGGGTTGAGCTTCTTGATCGCGTCGTCGTTCCAGGTCTTGATCTCACCGTCGAAGATCTTCGACGCGGTGGCGGCGTCCAGGTTGAGGTCGGACACGCCCTTCACGTTGTAGACCAGGGTGATCGGGCCGAACACGACCGGGAGGTCCCAGGCCGGGCTGCCGCAGGAGGCGGCGGCCTTGTCCGGCTCGCCCTTCTTCGGGTCCAGGGCGGAGTCCGAGCCGGCGAAGTCGGTCTGCTTGCCGGTGAAGTCGGACACGCCGGCGCCGGAGCCGTTGGCCGTGTAGTTGACGTCGTTGCCGTCGCAGGCGTCGTTGTAGGCCTTGACGAACAGGTCCATCGCGTTCTTCTGCGCGGTGGAGCCGCTGGCCTTCAGCGTCTTCTTGCCCGAGCAGTCGACCTTGGGGGCCGCCGACGTGGAGCTGGTGTTCGAGGAGCCACCCGTCGCGGTGTTGGTGTTGTTGTCGCTGCCACAGGCGGTGAGCAGGAGGGCGCCTGCCGCCATGATGCCCAGCGCGACGCCGTGCCGCTTCATGTTCACCTGGATCCTCCGTTTGGAGACTCGACTTCGAGCGCGACGGGTCCCGCCGCTCGTGTGCCGACCGTAGGCAGCCAGGGTGGACGTCAGACCGTGAGTGAATGAACGGAAAGTGAACAGGACACACGATGTGACGACAACTACTCCATAGGGGTGGTATCGCGACCGCAGCGTGACCCTGTCGATGAGAGTTCGTGACGCAGTGCAGCGTAACGCCGGATCAGCTCCCGTACTGCACGTCCGCGTCCCACACAGTGAAGCCGAGCTTGCTGTAGACCGCCACTGCCGGCGCGTTGTCGGACTCGACATAGAGCATCACGCTGCGTAGTCCCGCCGCCCGCAGGTGCTCCATCCCGATGACGGTGAGCGCCTTGCCGAGGCCGCCGCCCTGCGCGTCGGGGTCGACACCGACCACGTAGACCTCGCCGATGGCCTCCGGAGGCCCCGGGTGAACTTTCGTCCAGTGGAATCCGAGCAGCCGGTCGGAAGCGTCGACGGCGAGGAAGAACCCGGCCGGATCGAACCAGCTCTCCTGCTCCGTGGACACCAGTTCCTCGACCGTCAGCGCCCCCTGCTCGGGGTGCCAGGAGAAGGCCTTTCGGTTGACGGCGATGACCGCCGCCTCGTCCTGCCCGGGAACGAAGGTGCGGACGCGGACGCCTTCGCGCAGCCGCGCTTCGGGCACGTCGCCGGTCATCCACCGCATCCGGCGCATCTCGCGCACCCGCTTCAGGCCCAGCTCGGCGGCGATCGCGGCCGCGGCGGGGTGGTCCCCGTGCGACCACAGCCGCGGCTCGCGATCGCCGGCCAGCGCCAGCAGCTGCCGCACGAGCCGCGTGCCGACGCCGCGGTCACGGGCGGCGGGATGCACCAGCGCCTCGCCGACCGGGTGGCCGTTGGAATCGCCGTCGGTGTCGAGGTGGGCGTAGCCGACCACGCGCCCGTTGTCCTCGGCGAGCACGTGGGTGCCCGGCTTCGCGACGAACGAGGGCAGTTCGCCCGCGCCCTCGCGGTTGTCGGCGAGGCGAGCCGCCTCGAAGATGCCGGCCACCGCGTCCACTTCGACGGCGGTCAGCCGGTCCCGCCCAGTCAGCTCAGCCACGTCGACCGACGCTAGCGGTCAGCGGAACTGGTTGGCCAGCGCACGGAAGGCGTCGGACTCCGAATCGTCGTGCGTGTCGTGGTCGACGTGGCTGGCGGCGCGGGCGCCGGGCCGCGACGGCCGGACGAACTTGTAGCCGACGTTGCGCACGGTGCCGATCATCAGCTCGTGCTCGGGGCCGAGCTTGGCCCGCAGCCGCCGGACGTGCACGTCGACCGTGCGGGTGCCGCCGAAGAAGTCGTAGCCCCAGACCTCCTGCAGCAGCTGGGCCCGGGTGAACACCCGGCCCGCGTGCTGGGCGAGGTACTTGAGCAGCTCGAACTCCTTGTAGGTGAGCTCGAGCGGCCGGCCCTTGAGGCGGGCGGTGTAGGTCGCGTCGTCGATGAGCAGCTCGCCGAGCTGGATCGCGCCGGCGTTGCCGGACTGCTCCGGCTTGCGGCGGGAGCTGACCAGCCGGAGCCGGGCGTCGACCTCGGCCGGCCCGGAGTTGGGCAGCAGGATCTCGTCGACGCCCCAGTCGGCGGTGACGGCGACCAGGCCACCTTCGGTGACGATCGCCACAACCGGCACCTCGATGCCGCTGCTGGACAGCAGCCGGCACAGCGACCGGGCGCCGGCCAGGTCGCCGCGGGCGTCCACCAGGACGGCGTCGTGTGGCCCGGCCTCGAGCAGCGCCGACACCTCCGGCGCCAGCGGCCGCACGACGTGCGGAAGCAGGGAAAGCGCGGGCAGAACCGACGACGGGTCGGGATCCCCGGTCAACAGCAGCAGATCGACACCCATGGGCAAGCCGCCTCCTCTCGCGCCGCGACCCGGCCACCAGTGGGCGGGACAGCGGCGTACGGTGGCCAGGCCCCGTTGCCTGCGGATGTCCGGGAGAATACCTGTCGTGACCAGCCCCTCGGCCGGCCGAAACACGCGCGTCACACGAATTAACACGGGTGGGGAGATTTGCCGATGACCACAGCGACCCGGCCGCGCCGCGGCCGCCGGTGGAAGGTGCTGGTCGCCGTCCTGCTGGTGCTGGCCGCGCTGCTGGTGGCGGCCGACTTCACCTTCGCGGCCATCGGCGAGTACCAGGTGTCCAAGAAGATGCGCACGGAGCTGAAGCTGGCCGACGACCCGTCGGTGACCATCCACGGCTTCCCGTTCATGCTGCAGGCGGCCCGCGGCGACTACCAGGACATCGAGATCGAGGCCAACGGCATCCCGATCGGCGACACGCTGCGCGACCTCCAGGTCAAGGCCCATCTCTACGACGTGAAGGTGCCGCTGTCCGAGCTGGTCTCCGGCTCGGCCCACTCGGTGCTGATCAGCCAGGTCGAGGGCCAGGTCCAGATCACCGCGGCCGACGTGAACCGGGCGTTCAACGCCACCGACGTGGGCCAGGCGCTGGGTGTCTCCAACCTGACCGTGGGCCCGACCTCGCCGGACACGCTCTACGACACCCCGACGCCAACGCCGACGCCCACCCCCACGACCAGCCCGTACACCGACACCAGCGTGGGCGTGCGGCTGTCGTTCAACGTCACCGTGGCCGGCCACCCGCTGAAGATCAACGCCTTCGGACTGCTCGGCCTGTCCGGCACGAAGATCCAGGTCCAGCCGACCCGGCTGGAATTGGTGGACGGGGTCACGGCGTTGAAGGTTCCGGAGGCCTTTCAGCAGCCGATCGTGGCGGCGCTGTCCACCGAGCTGGACCTGGGCAAGGCGCTGCCGTTCACGGTGGTGCCGACCAAGGTCGGCGTGGACAACAACGCGTTCACGGTCAGCGGCAAGGCCACGAACGTGCAGCTGGGCAGCGGGAGGAGCGGACTGGGATGACCGGCGTGTGGGTGGTGCTGGCGGTGCTGGCGGCCGCCACCGTGCTGGGTTTCCTGCTCCGCGGACGGGACGGGCGAGTGCGCCGCAGCAAGCCGGCAGCTGACCTTCCGGCGCAGGTCAGGGACCTGATCGACCCGGCGTCCCCGGTGACGCTGGTGCAGCTGTCGACCACGTTCTGCGCCCCCTGCCGGCACACCCGCGTGATCCTGTCCGACCTCGCGTCCAGGACCGACGGCCTTGAGCACCGTGAGCTCGACCTGACGGACATGCCCGAGGTCGCCACCTCGCTGAAGGTGCTGCGCACGCCCACGACCGTCGCCTACGCGCCGGACGGGGCCGAGCTGTTGCGGGTGGGCGGCGTGCCCCGGCGCGACGTGCTCGTCGAGGCCCTGCGCCCCCATCTGGCACGACCGTGAGCACCCTCACCGTGACCGATTGGCTCGGCCGACCGAGCTTTATCGATTCACCAATCATTCCATCTGGTGGACAGCCCTCCCACCAGGAGGGAGCAGCGGGTAGTCTCCGCCGTATGGCCCAGCTGCTGACGAAGCGACGCGCGGTGGATCTCTGCCGCGTGCGCAGCAGCCTGTGTCGGCCTTTCTGACCGGACGTCCGAGGCCCTACGCCTGACGTCCGCTGGATCCTCATGCCCAGAGGTCCCCCGGTCAGGAGGTCTTTCGTGTCCGCATCCCAGATCGATCCCCGAGGTCCGCGCTTCGGCGCCTGGATCACGACGGTCGTGCTGGCGGTCGTGCTGGCCACCGGTTGGTGGCCGCTGCTCGCGGCGCAGACCGTCGTGTTCGCCATCGGCGGCTTCCTCGGACTCCAGCACGCCCCGTACGGCCTGCTCTACCGGCGCTTCGTCGCACCGCGGCTGGGCCCGACCGACGAGCGCGAGGACGCGGCCCCGCCGCAGTTCGCGCAGACGGTCGGCTTCGCCTTCGCCCTGGTCGGCACGGTCGGCTACCTGTCCGGGCTGACCGTCCTCGGCACCGTGGCCACCGCGCTCGCGCTGGTCGCGGCCTTCCTCAACGCGGCCTTCGCCTTCTGCCTTGGCTGCGAGATGTACCTGATCATCCGCCGGTTCGCGCCGGCCACCGGCAAGTGACACCCCATCCCCAATCCGGCGAAGGAGCCGATCGATGAGTCGCGAGAACGTGCTGGTCTCGGCGCAGTGGGCCGAGGACAACCTCGACACCGCGGGCGTGGTTTTTGTCGAGGTGGACGAGGACACCAGCGCCTACGACGGCGGCCACATCCCCGGCGCCGTCAAGATCGACTGGAAGACCGACCTCCAGGACCAGGTCCGCCGGGACTTCGTGGACCGCGCCGGCTTCGAGGCGCTGCTCTCGGCCCGCGGCATCGGCAACGACGACCAGGTCGTGCTGTACGGCGGCAACAACAACTGGTTCGCGGCCTACGCGTACTGGTACTTCAAGCTCTACGGCCACGACAAGGTGGCGCTGCTCGACGGCGGCCGTAAGAAGTGGGAGCTGGACGGGCGCCCGCTGGTCAAGGACGTGGTGAGCCGCCCGGCCACCGAGTACAAGGCCCAGGAGCAGGACCTGACGCTGCGCGCCTTCCGCCAGGAGGTCGTAGACGCGATCAACGTCAAGAACCTGGTCGACGTGCGCTCCCCCGACGAGTTCAGCGGCAAGCTGCTCGCCCCCGCCCACCTGCCGCAGGAGCAGGCCCAGCGGGCCGGCCACATCCCCAGCGCGATCAACGTGCCGTGGAGCAAGGCCGCGAACGAGGACGGCACCTTCCGCTCCGACGCCGAGCTGGCCGAGATCTACGGCGAGGCCGGCCTGGACGGCGGCAAGTCCACCATCGCCTACTGCCGCATCGGCGAGCGCTCCTCGCACACCTGGTTCGTGCTGCGCGAGCTGCTCGGCCACACGGACGTGAAGAACTACGACGGCTCCTGGACCGAATACGGCTCGCTGGTCGGCGTGCCGGTCGCACTCGGCAGTGAATGAGAGGGACTGACATGACCGCAGCAGGGTGTGGCGCTCCGGAGCAGGGCACGGCGCTTCCGGCCAACATCGACCCGGGCAAGGAGGTCGTGCTGTCCGGCACGGTCTCCGCGGCCGGCCAGCCGGTCGGCGGGGCCTTCGTGCGCCTGCTGGACTCCTCCGGCGAGTTCACCGCCGAGGTCGTCTCCTCCGAGCAGGGCGACTTCCGCTTCTTCGCGGCGCCGGGCGCCTGGACGGTGCGCGCGCTGCACCGCAGCGGCACCGGCGAGACGCAGGTGACGGCCGACGGCCCCGGCCTGCACCAGCTCCAGGTCGCAGTGGCCTGAATAACGGCTGTATGGAGGCCCCAGTCACTGCTGGCTGGGGCCTTCAGCCGTATTCTGGGCCCGTGGAACTCTTCTTCACGATCCTCATGGTGCTGGTCTGCATCGCCATCGCGTGGTTCTCCGTGTACGTGGTGTACCGCCTGCTGCAGGACCACCGCTGACCATGACGGGACCACAGTTCGGCAGCGGCGATGCCGCGGTCCACGCCGCCGACCAGCGCGCGGAGTCCACGCGCGACCGCAACCTGCCCCAGTTCGACGATCTCCCGATCCCGGGTGACACCGCGAACCTGCGGCTGGGCCCCAACCTCAACGACGCCTGCCTGGCGCTGCTGCCGCTGGTCGGCGTGTGGCGCGGCGAGGGCCAGGTCGTCTACCCGACGATCGACGGCCCGTTCCGGTTCGGCCAGCAGATCACCTTCGCCCACGACGGCCGCCCGTTCCTCACCTACGAGGCCCGGTCCTGGCTGCTCGACGAGGACGACAACGTGATCCGGCCGGCCGCCCGCGAGTCGGGCTTCTGGCGTCCGCAGGCCGACGACACCATCGAGGTGCTGGTCACCCACGCCACCGGGGTCGTCGAGATCTACTACGGCACGCCGCTCACCCAGACCTCCTGGGAGATGGCCACCGACATCGTGATGCGGACCTCGACGGCCAAGGAGGTCGTCGCGGCCAAGCGCCTGTACGGGCTGGTCAACAACGGCGACCTGGCCTACGTGGAGGAGCGGGCGATGGTCGGCGAGGCGCTGCAGCCGCACGTCTCGGCGCAGCTCGTCCGCGTCGTCGGCTGACCCGTGCTCCTGCGGCGGTGCGGCCGGCACGCGATGCTGGTCGAGCTGGACTCGCTGGCCGAGGTGGAGGCGCTGCACGGCGCCCTGCTGGTCGCGGACCTGCCCGATGTCGTCGAGCTCGTGCCCGCCGCCACCACCGTGCTGATCGCCGTTCGCCCCGGTTCTGACGGGCTGAACCGGGCTCGCGCCGTCGTCGAGGCGGCCGATCTGTCGCACCCGCCTGATCGCACGCCGCGGCAGGTTCGGCTGCCGATCGTCTACGACGGCCCCGATCTTGCGTTGGTGGCCTCGACCGCTCGGTTGAGCGTCGACGAGGTCGTCGCGCTGCACAGCGGCGCGGAGTACACGGTGGCGTTCTGCGGTTTCGCGCCCGGCTTCGGCTACCTGGTCGGGCTGCCGGAACCGTTGCGGCAGGCCAGGTTGGACAATCCCCGGACCAAGGTGCCGGCCGGATCCGTCGGCATCGCCGGGGAATTCACAGGCGCGTATCCCACGGCCTCGCCCGGCGGCTGGCGGCTGATCGGCCGCACCAGCGCGATTCTCTTCGACGCCAAGCGAACCCCGGACCCGGCGCTGCTCGCGCCCGGCGATCACGTCCGGTTCGAGGTGGCGTCGTGAGCCGCTCGCTGACCGTGGTCCGGGTCGGCCCGCAGACGTTGATCCAGGATCTCGGCCGGCCCGGCAACGCGCATCTGGGCGTGCCGCCGTCGGGGGCGTTGGACGTGCCGGCGCTGACGCTGGCCAACCGGCTCGTGGGCAATCCCGAGTCGGCGGCCGGGATCGAGGCCCTGCTGGGCCGGATCCAGTTGCGCGCCAACTGTTCCTGCACCGTCGCCGTCACCGGGCCCGGCGTGCTGGTCTCCGTCGGCGATCACCTCGTCGACTCCCACGCCCCGGTGCATCTGCGGGCGGGCGACGTGCTGTGCCTCGGCGCGCCTGTCGGCGGACTTCGTTGCTACGTCGCGGTTTCCGGAGGCATCGACGTGCCGTTGCAGCTTTCCAGCCGGGCCACGGACATTCTCTCCGGCATCGGGCCGGATCCCCTGCGGCCCAACGACGTTCTGCCGCTCGGTTCGGTTGACGGCCTGCCGGAGGGCGCGGATGTGCTGTCGCCGTCGGTCGCGCCGGCCGAGCTGGTCGTGCCGGTGCTGCTCGGTCCCCGTGAGGACTGGTTCGACGACCCCCACGGGCAGCTGGCCGCCGGCCGGTGGACGGTTTCCCAGCAGAGCAACCGGGTCGGGCTGCGGTTGGACGGCACTGCCCTGCGCCGCGCCGCCGCGTTCGAGACGCGGGAGCTGCCGAGCGAAGGCGTGGTGACCGGATCGGTTCAGGTGCCGGCCAACGGCCGGCCGGTGCTGTTCCTGGCCGATCATCCCGTCACGGGCGGCTATCCGGTGATCGGCGTAGTGACCGCCGAGGCCCTGCCCCTGTTGGCGCAGGCCCGGCCGGGAACACCCGTTCGGCTGCACCCGCTCCGTTGACGCAGTGGTCTAGGCCACTTTACTGTTCAGAACGGGCCGCCGCCTGGACCGTAGGAGCACCATGCGCAAGCTTGCACTGCTCTCGGCAACCCTGCTGACGTTAGGCGCCACCGTCGCGCTCGCCCCACAGGCGGCCGCGACCACCGGCCTCACCGCCACGTTCACGGCATCGGCGGGCGGCGGCAAGTACGTCGTGGCCAACTCGACGGCCGCGGCCATCACCGGCTGGTCGATCGCCTTCGACCTGCCCGCCGGCGTCACCGCGAGCAATCCGCAGAACGGCACCCTCACCCAGTCCGGCACCCACGTGACGGCCACGCCGGCGTACTACATCAACACCGTTGCCGCCCATGGCAACACCGAGCCGTACAGCCTGTCCTTCTCCCTCAGTTCGGCAGCCACGCCCGCCGCGTGCCTGCTCAACGGGGTCAACTGCGACGGGTCGGGCGGAACGACCCCGCCGCCGTCGGCCGCCGTGACCGCGCAGTACTCGCAGGCCGGGTCGACCGGAAAGTACGTGGTGGCCAACAACTCCGACACCGACCTGAAGTCGTGGTCGCTGACCTTCGACCTGCCCAGCGGCACCACGGTCAGCAATGGCCAGAACGGCACCGTGACGCAGACCGGCACCCATGTGGTGGCCACCCCGGCCTACTACAACACGGTGGTGAAGGCCCATGGCAGCACCGAGCCGTACAGCCTGACGTTCACGGTCAGCGGTTCGGGCAGCCCACAGAAATGCCGGGTCAACGACCTGAAGTGCGACGGATCCGCCGACGCGCCACCGAGTGCGCCCACGAACCTGCACGCCACGGCCAAGACCACCAAGACTGTGCTGCTGGCCTGGAATGCCGCCACCGCAGGGGATCTGCCCATCGCCGGTTATGACGTGTACAACGGATCCACGCTGGCCGCGTCGGTCACCGGCACGTCAACGGCGATCGCCGGCCTGACGCCGAAGACGTCGTACACCTTCACCGTCAAGGCCAAGGACGCTCATGGCACGTCCTCGGCGGCCAGCGCGCCGGTCACCGTGACGACCAACGACCCGTCGGCCGACACCCAGGCTCCTTCTGCCCCAACGAACCTGGCCGTCACTGGCAAGGATTCCGTGACGATCTCGCTGAGCTGGTCGTCGTCCACCGACAACACCGGCGTGGTGTCGTACGACGTGTTCAACGGATCTGCCGTCGCCACAACGGTCACCGGCACGTCAGCGACCGTGACCGGCCTCAGTCCGTCCACTCAGTACACGTTCACGGTTCGCGCCCGTGACGGCTACGACAACGTGTCCGCGGCCAGCAGTGCCGTCACCGCAACGACTTCCGACGTCATCGGCAGCGGCTACGCCAAGGTCGGCTACTTCGTGCAGTGGGGCATCTACGGCCGCCAGTACTTCGTCAAGAACCTGGTGACCACCGGTGCGGCCGCGAAGCTGACGCATCTGCTGTACGCGTTCGAGAACATCGACCCCGTGAATCTGACCTGCCTGTCCGGCGTCACCCGTGGCACCACCGCCGATCCCGAGGACCCCAACCAGGGTGACGGGGCCGGCGACGCCGACGCCGACTACGGCCGTCCGTTCGCCGCGGCCCAGGCCGTCAACGGCGTCGCCGACGACGGTTTCGCGCCGCTGCGCGGAAACCTCAACCAGCTCAAGGAACTCAAGGCGCTCTACCCCAACATGAAGATCCTGGTCTCCATCGGCGGCTGGACGTACTCGAAGTACTTCTCCGACGTGGCCAAGACCGACGCGTCGCGCAAGAAGTTCGTCGCCTCGTGCCTGGACACCTGGATCAAGGGCAACCTGCCGCAGACCGAGGGCGCCGGCGGCGCGGGCGTGGCGGCCGGCATCTTCGACGGCATCGACATCGACTGGGAGTGGCCCGGCGACGCCAACGGCCACCCCGGCAATCACTACAGCCCGTCCGACAAGGCCAACCTGACCGCGCTGCTGGCCGAGTTCCGCGCCGAGCTGGACGCGTTGGGCGCCGCGAACGGCAAGCGGTATCAGCTGTCCGCGTTCACCCCCGCCGACCCGGCCAAGGTCAGCGAGGGCTGGGACCTGCCGCAGACCGGCAAGTCACTGGACATGTTCAACGTGCAGGGCTACGACTTCCACGGTTCCGGCAGCGACAACTCGTGGGAGCCCAACCAGACCGGCGACCAGGCCAACCTGTACCCGGCGTCGAACGACCCGTATTCGTTCCACTTCAGCGTGGACGGGGCCGTGCAGACCTATCTCGCGGCCGGGGTCAATCCACGCAAGATGACCGTGGGAATCCCGTTCTACGGCCGAGGTTGGCAGGGCGTCATCGACGGTGGCGCCCATGGCGAATGGCAGGCCGCACATGGTGCCGCGACGGGACAGTTCCCCGAGGAGGCCGGAACCCGGGGCTACAGCAACCTGATCAGCTCCGTGCCCGGCATGACCGTCTATCACAACACCCAGGCCGTTGCCACGTATGGATATGACGGCAACCAGTGGTGGTCGTTCGACGACACCTGGTCCATCGCGCAGAAGATGGCCTACATCAAGAGCAAGGGCCTGCTCGGCGCGATGATCTGGGAGATGTCCGGCGACACCGGCACCCTGATGTCCGCAGTGGACACTGGCCTCAGGTAGTTCTTGTGGTCGGGCCGGCGGCACGAACCGCGGGTTCGCGCCGGTGCCTGGACCGCGGGCTCAGCTCGATCGAGTCTGTCCATCGATCGAGCTGAGCCAAGGGAAGGCGCCGGATCAGAGCGAACCCGCCCCGCGCGGAACGTGCGGCGAAGGCTCAGTACTCGGACTCGTAGAGGGCGGTCAGCTCGCGCAGCAGCGCCGAGGAGTCCTTGAGCTGGTGGCCGTCCAGGGTGTGGATGCGGGTCACGCAGCGGACGCTGGACACCAGGAACAGGCCCTCGGCCTCGACCAGGTCGGCGGCCGGGATGGGCTCCACCTTGATCGACCAGCTGGCCCGCTCGGCCGCGCGGAACAGCGCCGCCTGGGTCGTGCCCGGCAGGATGCCGATCGTCGAGGGCGGCGTCACCAGCGTGCGGTCGCGGACCAGGACCAGCGTCGAGGTCGGGCCCTCCAGCACCGAGCCGTCGGCCGCCGTGAAGATCACGTCGTCCGCGCCTTCGCGGGCGGCGTAGCGGCCGGCCGCCATGTTCACCGCGTACGACAGCGACTTGGCCCCCAGCAGCAGCCATGGGGCCCGCTGGGCCAGGCCCGGCTCGAAGCCGCGCTCCAGCGTCACCGCCGCGATGCCCTCGGCCCGCTGCTTGAGCACCTTGTCGGCGATCGGCAGGCCCATCGCGAACGCCGTCGGCGTGCCGTCGCCGTACTCGTTGCCGCGGGTCAGGATCAGCTTGAGCGCCATGTCCTTGCCGCCGGACCAGTTGTTGATCACGGCGTCGACCGCCCGCTCCCAGCCCGCCCGGTCGGGCTCAGGCAGTTCGAGCATGGCCGCCGAGCGGTCCAGCCGGTCCAGGTGCGGAGCCAGCTCCCTCGGTTTGCCGTCGACCACCAGGATCGTCTCGAACACACCGTCGCCGCGGAGCAACCCCAGGTCGTCCACCCGCAGCAGCGGGGCCTCGGGATCCGCGGTCGTTCCGTCCAGGAAGGCCAGCACGCGCATGGGCCGAGCCTACTCAGCCCGCCGCGTCCGGTTCTGCGACGTCCTATCCTGGGGGAGTGGAGACCGTGAGCCCCGAGGAGGCCGCGCGGCTGCGCCGCACGTTGCACGAGCGTGGGCTGCGGATGACCCCTCAGCGTCAGTTGGTGCTGGACGCCGTCCGCGAGCTCGAGCACGCCACGCCCGAGCAGATCTGCCAGCGGGTGCAACGCGTCACGCCGACCGTGAACATCACCACCGTCTACCGGACCCTTGAGCTGTTGGAGAAGCTCAGCCTGGTCCGGCACACCCATCTCGGCCACGGAGCGCCGTCCTACTCCGTCGAGGAGCACGAGCACGTGCACCTCGTGTGCCACAGCTGTGGGCAGGTCGACGAGGTGCCGTGTGACCTGTTGGACGACCTCGCCGCTCGGCTCAGCCGTGGCCGTGGCTTCCAGCTCGACGCCAGCCACCTCGCGTTGTCGGGCATCTGCCGCAACTGTTCCGCTTCTGAGGAGACCCCTTGACCGCCGTTGATGCCCCCGCCGGTTCCGTCGACGCCGGCGTGCCGTGGCACTACGGCGACCCCTTCGCCGAGCAGCGCGTCGCCGCCCGGTCGGCGGCCGTGGTCGACCGCTCCAACCGTGAGGTCATCGCCGTGCCCGGCGAGGACCGCCTGACCTGGCTGCACAACCTCACCAGCCAGCACGTGCTCAACCTCCGTGACGGCGAGACCACCGAGCTGCTGGTGCTCGACATCCAGGGCCGGGTCGAGCACCACGCCGTGCTCACCGACTTCGAGGGCACCGCCTGGCTGGACGTCGAGCCCGGCACCGGCAAGGCCCTGCTGGCCTACCTGGAGTCGATGCGGTTCTGGTCCAAGGTCGAGCCCCGGGACGCCACCGCCGAGATCGCCGTTCTGTCGGTGGTCGGTCCTCAGACGCCGTCCCTGGTCACCTTCGGCGGCCTGGTCCGCCCCATGCCGTGGGGCGCCGACCTGCTCGTTCCGCGCGAGTCGAAGGACGCCGAGTTCACCCGATTGGTTGACGCCGGGGCCCGCCCCGCCGGCTCGCTGGCCTTCGAGGCCCTGCGTGTCGAGCTGCTGCGCCCCCGGCTCGGCGTCGACACCGACGACCGCACCATCCCGCACGAGGCCCGCTGGATCGGCACCGCCGTGCACCTCAACAAGGGCTGCTACCGGGGCCAGGAGACCGTCTCCAAGGTCGAGAACGTCGGCCGCCCGCCCCGCCGCCTGCTCCTGCTGCACCTCGACGGCTCCCTCGACGCCCTGCCCGAGACCGGCGATCCCGTCACCCTGGACGGCAAGGTCGTCGGCCGCGTCGGCACCGCCGTCCGCCACCACGAGCTCGGCCCCATCGCCCTGGCCCTGATCAAGCGCTCGGTCCCCCTCGACGCCGTGCTGGCCGCCGGCCCCGCCGAGGAGCCCATCGCCGCCTCCATCGACCCCGACTCGGTGCCCCCGGACAACGCCGCCCTCGGCCGCGAAGCCGTCCGCAACCTGGGCCGCTAACCCCTTGTCCACACCCCCCGACTTATCCACATCTCGATCTTCCTACCCCCTCGGCGACCCCTTGCTTCGATAGGCTGGCGTCGGGGTCGCCCCCCGGGTTGGGCGGGGGACTGTGTCCACCGGGGCGGGCAAAGCTGTTGATTTTATGCAGAAATTGGGGTTGGGCGGGAAATCTTCCGTCCAGAGCCGATGCCGTGCGAGGATCGGCGCATGTCAGCGTCGACGCAGCGCCCTGGTTCGCACGGCACGCTCATCACGGTGGCCCCGACGGGGGCGGAGCACGCCAAGGCGGACGTGCCGAACCTGCCGGTGACCCTGGACGAGCTGGTGAGCACGGCCAGGGACTGCGAGCGGGTGGGGGCGTCGATGATCCACGTCCACATCCGGGGCACGGACGCGAAGCCGACGCTGGACCTGGGTCTGCTGAAGGCGACGGTGGCGGCGCTGCGGGCGGAGACGGACCTCGTGGTGCAGCTGTCGACGGGCGGCGCGGTGACGGATCCGGAGGAAAACCGGCTGCGGGTGCTGGAGGCGGGCCCGGACTCGGCCTCCTGCACGATGGGCACGGTCAACTTCGGCGACGACGTCTTCATGAACCGCTGGGAGTTCGTGGTCGAGCTGCACAAGCGGATGCGGGACCGGGGCATCGTGCCGGAGTACGAGATCTTCGACCTGGGCCAGCTGACGAGCCTGCGCCGGCTGCTGGACCAGCACGGCCTGCCGGCGGGTGGGCACGTGCACGTGGACCTGGTGATGGGGGTGCCGGGAGGCATGCCGGGGGACACGGAGACGCTGGCGGCGGCGCTGAGGGTGATCCCGGAGGGCGCGACGTTCTCGGCCACCGGGATCGGGCGCTCCGCCATACCGGTGATGTTCGCGGCGCTCTCGGCGGGCGGTCACCTGCGTGTCGGGATGGAGGACACGATCTCCTACGCACGGGGCGAGCGGGTCCGCGACAACGCTCAGCTGGTGGCCAGGGCCAGTGGCCTCGCCCGGATAGCCCAGCGGCCGCCGCTGCCGGCGGACGAGGTCCGAAAGCTGCTCGGAGTGCAACGGTCCGGTTGAAACCGACTCCTAGGTGTTGGCGGGTGACGCCCACGTGCTTCAGGATGGCGGTGTGATCGAGGTCCGTCCTGGCGGGCGGCGGCGAATCGACCGGGTGCTCGCTCCGGACTACACGGCCGGTGTCGAGCAGCGTCCGCTCGATGAGGTCCGCGCGCTGCGCGATGAGACGGCGCAGGAGGAGACCGACCTGTCCTACCTGCGTCGGCTGCTCCACGCCCGAATCGACATCGTGAAGGCGGAGCAGCAACGCAGAGTCGAGGGCGGCGGCGCCTCCGTGGTGGACCGCCTGGTCTCGATCCTGTCCGAGAACGCCGTCGGTCCGGCGACCGGTCTCGGCCGCTATCAGACGATGGAGCCGTCACGGGCGGAGGCGCACCGTCGGCACGTCGAGGCGCTGGTCTCCGACGTGGACCTGTCGGACGTGGCGTCGCTGACCGACGAGAAGCTGGACCAGGCCCGGCAGGCCTTCGTGGCCGAGGAGGCCTCGGTCTCGGCCCGCCGCCGCGAGGTGCAGATCGTGATGGACAAGCTCAACGCCGAGATCGCCGGTCGCTACCAGCGGGGCAGCGCCTCGGTGGACGAGCTGCTGGCCAACGAGCGCACCCGCACCGATCCGACGGCGTGAAGGCGTCCTTCCTACACTCCGAGTGGAGGAATGGTCCCTTCCGAACTTGACTTGGGGTCAGCCCAGGCGTTCCTTGCCGGCGAGCTCGCCCCAGAAGTCACGGAGCTGCTCGTAGCGGGAGGCGACGGCGTCGGCGTCGCCGGACTCCATGGCGTCGACGATGGCGTGCACGTCCTGAGCCGAGGTGTCCTCGAGCAGCTCCTGGTCGTCGAGCAGCTGGACGAGGCCGCCGTAGTCGAGCTCGACGGCCGAGTGCGGGTGGAAGTGCTCCAGCCAACGGCCGGTGTCCTTGAGGACCCGGGCCGGGCCGTTCTCGCCGAGCGACTCCCGGACCACGGAGTGGGCCCGCGCCACCCGGCGGCGGGCGTCGGCCATGGCGATCCGCCACGCGACCTGCCGTTCGCCGTCCTCGCGGGGCGCCAGGATGATGTGCCGGCTGTCCGGGTCGACGAGGGAGAACCACGGCAGCGGCACGGTCCACGTGGTGGACACCACATGCACCGCGCCCCCGTGCAGCTCGGCCATGACGGCGCCGGCCCGGGTGCGGGCGATGTCGGCCGGGATGGTCAGGGCAGCGGCCTTCAGCACGCCGGAAGAGGTGCTCAGGAAGCCCACCAGCGCCGCCGCGGAGCGGGGCCGCATGTCCAGCGGGCAGACGAGTGGCCCAGGGCCCACGGTGGCGCTCTCGCTGGTCGGCACCTCGGCCGGATCCAGCACCAGCACGTCGACCGGGGCGTTGGGGGCGGGGCGGCCGTCGGACAGCTCGCCGGGCAGCAGCCGCGGCGGCGTGGCCAGCTGTGATCGGAGCCACAGTTCGCGCTCCCGGTCGCCGGCCTCCGCTCGGCTCAGCGGGCCGTCGGTGACGGCCTGACGCAGCCGGTCGGCCAACGGAGCGTCGAAGGCCGACAACGGTTCGTACACTCGCAGGTAAGCGGAGAACGGGCGGGGCACACCGGAATCGTGCCACGATCGGCGGCCCGACCGGGCGTCGTCGGGGTGTCGCGCGGTCCACAGGCAAGCCGCGTCGCACCGAACCCCGTCGACACGGTACGGTAGTTACCAGGAACCAGTTGTCGTGACGAGTGGGGCCGCCGATTCCCCCGGCCGCCCCCGTCCCTGTGCGAGGGGGTCGAGCCATGGGGCGCGGCCGAGCGAAGGCCAAGCAAACGAAGGTGGCCCGAGAGCTCAAGTACAGCTCCCACAACACGGACTTCGACGCGCTGCAGCGTGAGCTGTCGGGCGGCGAGCAGTCCACTGTGGGTCCGCCGGACGATGAGCCTACGGACGACCCGTACGACGACGATTACGACGACTACCGTCGTTGACGCGTCTGCGACATGGCGAGGGTTGGGCTGCCGGGTGACCGGCCGCCCAGCCCTCCGTTTTGCCTACCCGTCAACCCGGTAGTCACCGATCCGACAGGACCAGTGACCCGGGTCGTTCGGGCATACCCACATCGCGGCGTCCCGCACCTCGGGCACCAGCGGATGCTCGTGCCCCGGGCACGGCGGCAGCGGGCGGCCGTACTCCTCGATGAACACGTCCTGGAGCCGCTCGGCCAGGTTCCGCCGCAGCTGCTCGACGCCGGCATTCAGCATGCGCACCGGCAGTCCGAAGGCGGCCCGGCGCACGTGGTCGAACCACACCGTGCAGGCCAGCAGCGGCCGGTCCGCGGGATCGCCGATCTCCACCCTCAGCTCCGGATGCAGCCGGGGCAGCGCCGCCGCGAGGTCGTCAGCGATCTGGGCGACGAGGCGGCGGAAGCCGTCGGGGAAGTGGTCGGGGCAGCGGACCGGGACACGCGAGGGGTGCATCGCCGCCGACGATAGCGGCAGTTGATCAGCGCCGCCGGGGTTCCGGCCGCTCGTCAGCGGATCGGGTCAACCCGGGGCCGCATTGATAAATAGTTCACGGCGATCATGCTCGTTGTTAGCTTGGTAATCGAACGACCGAAACCACAACTAATCAAAACCGGCGCCACTACATCTGGCTGTGCACATCGAACTGTTTCCTCGAACGAGGGAGTTTCTCGTGATGCACAGAAAGCTGATGGCCGCCGCGGCCATCGCGATCACACTCATCGCCACCGTCCTGACCTCGCAGGCCGACGCCGCCCCGGCCGCGCCAGGCGGGCTGGTGCCGCTGAAGGCCGCGGCCACGGGCGTGCGGCCGCATTCGACGGCCGCCGCGTGGATCCGGATCCACAGCCTGTACGGCAACAAGGGCCAATGCCTCGACGCCGATGCCACCAACGGCGGAAACGGCACCCGAGTCCAGGTGTGGGCCTGCAACGGGTCGAGCCAGCAGGCCTGGTATTCGACCGACGACGGATTCCTCATCAACGGCCGATTCCAGACCATGTGCCTGGACGCCGACCTCAACGGCGGCGGCAACAACGGCACGGTGTTGCAACTCTGGCAGTGCAACAGCACCAGCCAGCAGCAGTGGTGGACCCGCGCCAACGACCTGGCGATCTACAACGGGCGGTTCCTGAACAACTTCAACACCTGCGTCGACCGGGACACCAACGGGCCGGACAACGGGGCCCGGGCCCAGCTGTGGCAGAAGAACTTCCAGCCGCAGCAGTGGTGGGAGATCTTGGCGGCGTGACCTGACAGCGGCGGCCCCGCTCCCCCCGACCGGGAGCGGGGCCGTCCGCGGTCACGGCTGGTGCAGGTAGCGGACCTGGTGGGTCCTGGCCTCGTCGAGCTCGGCCCGGGCGGCCAGCACCTCGGGGCGGTGCGAGGACTGCGGGACGCCGACCTCCCACCAGGCACCGGCCTCGGTCCACGAGGAGGGGTGGGTGCGCACGGTCACAACGGCGACCTTGCCCTCGGCCGCCGCCGAGCGGGCGGCTGCGTACTGGGCGGCGAAGGAACCGCCGTCGGCCGGGAAGACGGCGCAGCCCAGGGCCCGAGCGTGGGCGGCGAAGTCGACCCGCGGCGGCTCCGGCAGGGAGGTCCGGCAGTCGGCGTACATGTTGTTGTAGCCGGCGGCCCCTTGCCCCGTTTGGAGGCGGTGGATCACCGCGTAGCCGTCGTTGTCGCACACCACGGCGACGAAGCCGTGCCCGGCGAAGGCGGCGCTGAACAGCTCGGAGTTGAGCATCAGGTAGGAACCGTCACCCAACAGGGTGGTGACGACGCCCTCGGGACGGGCCATGGCCGCGCCCCACGCGCCGGCGATCTCGTAGCCCATGCAGGAGAAGCCGTACTCGACGTCCATGGTCGCCAGCCCGGACGCCCGCCAGCCGCCGATGAGCTCGCCCGGCAGGCCGCCGGAGGCGGTCATCACGTAGTCGGCCGGCCCGGACTGGTCGTTGACCATGCCGACGACCTGGGCATACGTGAGCTCCTCGGTGGGAGCCCGCAGCTTGTCGATGTGGGCGTCCCAGCCCGCCCGGGCGGTCTGCGCGCGGGCGGTCCACTCGGCCGGCGCCTGCCAGCTGTCGAGCCCGACGAAGTTGGCCAGGGTGGCCCGGGCGTCGCCGACCAGCGCCAGGCCACCGTGCTTCACGGCGTCGAAACGGGCGGCGTTGATGCTCACCAGCCGGACGTCCGGGGAGAAGACCGACCACGAGGCGGTGGTGAAGTCCTGGAGCCGGGTGCCGACGGCGATGACCAGGTCGGCCTCGGCGGCCAGCTCGTTGCCGGAGGTGGAGCCGGTGACGCCGAGCGGACCGGCGTGCAGGGGGTGGTCGTGGGGGACCACGGTCCGGCCGGCGGTGGTCTCGGTGATGGGGATGCCGTGCCGCTCGGCGAAGCCGATGGCGTACTCGGCGGCCCCGGAGTACCGGACACCGCCGCCGATCACCAGCAGGGGCCGCACGGACTCCTTGATGATCGAGGCGGCGTTGACGACCGACCGGGTGTCGGGCTGCGGGCGCAGCACCCGGTGCACCACCGGCTCGAACAGCGAGTCGGGGAAGTCGAAGACCTCGGCCTGCACGTCCTGAGGCAGCGCCAGGGTCACGGGACCGCAGTCGGCCGGGTCGGTGAGAACCCGCGCGACCTGTGGCAACGCGCCCAGCAACTGCTCGGGGCGGGTGATGCGGTCGAAGTACCGGCTGACGGCCCGGAAGGCGTCGTTGACCGTGGCGGTGCCGTCGTGGAAGGGCTCGATCTGTTGCAACACCGGGTCGGGGGCGCGGCTGGTGAAGGTGTCGCCGGGCAGCAGGAGCAGCGGCAGCCGGTTGGCGTGCGCGACACCGGCGGCGGTCACCAGGTTCAGGGCGCCGGGACCGATGGAAGTCGTGGCCACGCCGACCTGCCGGCGGTCGGTGGCCTTGGCGTAGCCGACGGCGGCCAGGGCCATGCCCTGCTCGTTGTGCCCGCGCCACACCGGAAGCTCGTCGCGGTGCTCCTCAAGGGCGGTGCCGAGTCCGAGCACGTTGCCGTGCCCGAAAATCGCGAACACACCGGGGAACAGCGGGGCCTCGGTGAGGTCGTGCAGCTCCGTGCGCTGGGCGATCATCCAGCGGACCAGGGCCTGGGCGGTGGTCAGCCTCATCGGACGCGTCCCTTCGCGGAGGTCCCAGATGCAGATGTCATTGGGCAGCGGGGGTCGAGCGGCATCGTGGCCCACGTGTCGCGCACCCAGCCGTGGGCGGGATCGTCGCAGAAGGCCATGGAACGGTCGTCGGCCGGCCCGGCCAGCACGTTCAGGTAGTACATCGGATAGCCCGGCGCGGCCACGCACGGACCGTGATAACCGCGCGGGACAAGGAAAACATCGCCGTCGCGGACGGCAACGTCCTCGTCGATCTCGCCGTCGGCGGTGTAGGTGCGGTGCAGGCCGAAGCCCTCCCGCGAGGTGTTCACGCCGTCCCGGCCGGCAATACGGAAGTAGTAGATCTCCTCGTTGACGACCTCGCACTCGGACGCCTCGTCGTGCTTGTGCGGCGGGTACGAGGACCAGTTGCCGTCGGGCGTGATCAGCTCGCAGGCGTTGAGCTTGTCGGCGTGGTCCCACACGCCGGGCACGCCGAAGTTGGTGACCTGCCGGGTCGCGTTGCCGGCGCCGCGCGCCTCGACCGGAACGTCCTCGGCCGGCCCGTACCTGGGCTCAAGCCGCCGGGTGCAGCGGGCCATCGGCAGCGCCACTTCCACACCGTCCCGAGTGGACAACGTGACGGTGGCATCCCTTGGCACGTAGGCGAAGTCGGTGACCCGGGTGAACACGGAGTCCCGGCCTTCCAGCTCGAAGCGCTGGCCGTCGACCTCGACCACGCAGCCGCCGGCCAGTGGCAGCACGAACGCCTCGAACTCGCCGGTCTCGATCACACGGGAGGTGCCCGGGTGCAGCAGCAGCACCCGAAGGCCGGTGTACGCCCAGCCGGCGTCCTCCGGCGCGAGCCGAACCGGGTCCTCGCCGTCCGAGAGCGTCCCCAGTGGACGGTGCAGACTCACGACGCGGCCTCCAAAACCTTTGCGGCGGCTTGCACGGCGGCAGCGACATCGCCGTCGGGCGGATACAACAGGGCGCGACCGATCACCAAACCTCGAACCACGGGATGCGTCAGGGCATTGCCCCAGGCCGCGAGGTCGTCGGCCGGGTTGCCGGACGGCACGCCGCCGAGCACGACCACCGGCAACGTGGTGGTGTCCAACACCTTCAGGTCCGACGGCGCCGGCAGCTTCAGCCAGGTGTACGCCGAGGTGACGCCCAGCGCCGACGCCACCGTGACGGCACGGGCCAGCGACGCGGCATCCTTCTGCAGCACCAGTTTCCCGTCGGCGTCCCGGGTGTACGGCAGCGGCTCGACCATGGCCATCAGCCCCTGCCCGGCCAGGTCCGTCACCGCGTCGGCGCAGCCCTGCAAGGTGGGAATGGTGCCGGCGTCGGAGTCCACGATGCGCAGCAGCATCTTGCCGCCGTCCAGCCGACAGTCCGAAATGGACTGACCGTCGTAGCCGGTGAAGCGGTCCTCGATCTCCCAGTCGGCGCCGGCGAGGCCGCCGCGGTTCATCGAGCCGATGACGATCTTGTCGTGCAGCGCGTCGAGCAGCAGCAGCTCCTCGACGATGTCCGGGGTGGCCAGCAGGCCGTCCACCGCGGGATTGGCCAGCGCCGTGAGCAGCCGGTCCAGCAGCTCACGGCGGTCGGACATGGCCAGCGGATCGCCACCGACACCCAGCGCCCCTCGTGCCGGGTGATCGGCGGCGACCAGGAACAGCGTTCCCGTGCCGGACAGCAGTGCGGGACGGCGCCGCCGCGTCGCGTAGGCGACCGCCACCGCATGCGGGTCGGTCGCCCTGGTGTGCAGCAGGCCGGCCCACTGCTGGTCAGTCAACAAGGGAAAGCAACTCCTCGATCTCGCCCGGGTCGGGCATGGCGTCGGCGCAGGCCAGCCGCGAGGCCACGATCGCACCGGCGGCGTTGGCGTGCCGGGCGATCGTCACCGGGTCCCAGCCGGCCAGCAGACCGTTGATCACCGAGCCGCCGAACGCGTCGCCGGCCCCCAGCCCGCACACCACCTCGACCCGTTGCGGCGTCACGGTTTCGCGCCCCGAAGGCGTGGCGACGAGCACGCCGTCCGCGCCCTTCTTCACCAGGGCAAGGGAAATCCCCCTGGCCAGCAGCCGGTCCGCGGCCTCGTCCGGGTCGGACGTGCCCACCGCCACCTCGACCTCGGCCCGGTTGCCGACGGCCACCGTGACGTGGTCGAGCATCCAGCCGATCTCGGCTCGTGCGGTGTCCACATCGGACCAGAACATCGGGCGGTAATCCAGATCCAGCACGGTGTGCCCGCTCTTGGCCCGACGCTCAAGGATCTTGCGCTGGGTGGAGCGGGCCGGCTCACGGCACACGCCGGTGCCCGTGACCCACAGCAGCGGCACGTCCTCGACGACGTCCCACGGCACATCGTCCTCGGTCAGCGTGAGGTCCGGCGCGACCGGCAGCCGGTAGAACAGCAGCGGCGGATCGGCCGGCGGGTTCAGCTCGCAGAACACCACCGGCGTCAGCAGGTCCGGCGCGGTGCCGACGAACTCCGGCGACACGCCGAAGCCCGTCAGCGCCTTGCGGACGTACTCGCCGAAACCGTCCGGGCCGACCTTGGTCAGCACGGCCGTGCGCCGGCCGAGCCGGGCGGCGGCCACCGCGACATTGGTGGCCGTGCCGCCCAGGGACTTGGCGAAGGTGCTCACGTCGGCGAGCGGCACGCCGCTCTGCTCCGGGTACAGGTCGACCCCGACCCGGCCGATCGTGAGCGCCTCCAGTTGCCGATTCATTGGGCCGCACCACGGAGTTCGTGCTGAAGCGCCTCCAGCTCCGCGCCACCGGCCATCTGCCTGGTCAACTCCTCCAGGCTGATGTCCTTCTTGTCGACGGACCCCAGGCTGCGGCCCCGCTTGAGCAGCAGGAACCGGTTGCCCACCGGGTAGGCGTGGTGCGGGTTGTGCGTGATCAGCACGACGCCGAGGCCGCGGTCGCGGGCCTGGGCGACGTACTTGAGCACCACGCCGGCCTGCTTCACGCCCAGCGCCGCGGTCGGCTCGTCCAGGATGAGCACCTTGGCGCCGAAGTGCACCGCGCGGGCGATGGCCACGCACTGCCGCTCGCCGCCGGACAGCGTGCCCACCGGCTGCTCCGCGTCCCGCAGGTCGATGCCCATGTCGGCCAGCGCCCACCGGGTCTCGTCCTTGGCCTTGCGCCGGTCGAGCACCCGGAACGGGCCGAACCCCTTCGTCGGCTCGGAGCCGAGGAAGAAGTTGCGCCACACCGACATCAGCGGCACCACGGCCAGATCCTGGTACACGGTGGCGATACCGCGGTCCAGGGCCTCGCGCGGCGAGGACAGCCGCACCGGCTCGCCGTCGACCAGGAACTGGCCGGCGTCGTGCTGGTGCAGCCCGGCCAGGATCTTGATCAGCGTGGACTTGCCGGCGCCGTTGTCGCCGAGCACGCAGGTGACCTCGCCCGCGTTGACCACGGTGGACACATCGCGCAGCGCGATCACGCTGCCGTACGTCTTGCCGACGTCGCGGACCTCGAGCAGTGCACTCATCGCCGCGCCCTTTCCGCCCTGGCCCGGAAGCCGTTGTTCACCAGCACCGCGGCCAGCAGCATGATGCCGAGGAACAGCTTGAACCAGTCGCTGTTCCAGTGCGCGTAGACGATGCCCTGGTTGGCCATGCCGAAGATCAGCGCGCCGATGGCGGCGCCGATCGCCGAGCCGAAGCCGCCGGTCAGCAGGCAGCCGCCGATGACCGCCGCGATGATGTACTCGAACTCCAGGCCGATGCCCTGGTTGGCCTGCACGGTGGTGAACCGCAGGATGTTGATCGTGCCGACCAGCCAGGCCGCGCCCGCGGTGGTCATGAACAGCAGGATCTTGCTGCGGCCCACCGGCACGCCGACCGCGCGGGAGCTGGCCGCGGAGCCGCCGACGGCGAAGATCCAGTTGCCGAAGCGGGTCCGCACCAGCAGCCAGGCGGCCAGCGCCGTCACCACGACCCACCACACGATGGAGATCGGGAACGGCGAGCCGCCCAGCGTGAAGGTGGAGGCGAACAGGTAGCCGGCCGAGGCGTAGCCCGGCGCGGTGGCGATGCCCGACACCTGGACGGTGCCGGTCACCAGCGTGGTCACGCCGAGATTGATGCCCTGCAACGCGAAGAAGGTGCCCAGCGTGACGATGAAGCTGGGCAGCTTCGTGCGCATCACCAGCCAGCCGTTGAACGCGCCGACGGCCAGCGCGAACACCAGCGACACCACGATGGCCAGCCACACGTTCACGCCCAGCTTGACCGAGAGCATGGCCGTCACCAACGAGGTGGAGGCGGTCATGACGCCGGCCGACAGGTCGAACTCGCCGCCGATCATCAGCAGCGCCACGGCGACCGAGACGATGCCGATGGTGGCCGAGGTGTCCATCCACGTGGAGATGCCGGCCAGCGTGACGAACTGGCTGGTGATCACCGTGAAGAAGACGAACACCACCAGCGCGCCGATCAGCGCGCCGATCTCCGGCCGGACGGCCAGTCGGGTGAGCAGGCCGGGACTGGCGATGCGCTCGTCGGTCGTCAGCGTGCCCGAGAAATCACTCATCGGGTGCCCCGTGACGCGTACTGCGCGACCTTGTCCACATTGGACTTGTCCACGAAGCCGGGGCCGGTGAGCACGGGCTGGCCGCCGCCGACGGTGTTGGCGTTGTCGCGGTACAGCTTGAGCATCACGATCGGCAGGTAGCCCTGCTCGTACTGCTGCTGGTCGACCGCGAAGGCGATCTGGCCGGCCTTGATGGCGCTGACCACGTCCGAGTTGAGGTCGAAGGTGGCGACGGTGGCCTTGGAGTTGGCCTCCTTGGCCGCGTTCACCGCGGACAGCGCGATCTGCGGGTTGAGGGTGAGCACCGCGTCGATCGAGGAGTCGGTCTGCAGCGCGCCCTTGATCTTGGCCTCGACGTCGGTCGGGTTGTTGATGTCGACCTGGAGGTTGGTGGTCTTGCCGAAGCCCTGCTTGGCGCCGTCGCAACGCTGCGACAGGCCGATGTTGCCGGCCTCGTGGATCACGCACAGCAGGTTGGTCTTGCCGGTCGCCTTGAGCTTGGCCCCGGCCTGCTGGCCGGCGATGCCCTCGTCCTGGCCGACGTGGGCCAGGGCCCCGAAGGCGGCGCTCTGCGACTGGCCGGAGTTGATGGTGATGACCGGGATGCCGGCCTTGACCGCGGCCTGGATGGAGGTCTTGAGCGCGTCCGGGTTGGCCATGGACACCACGAGGCCGTCGACGTGCTGAGCGACCGCGTTGTCGATCAACTTCGACTGCGCCCCAGGATCGCCGTCGGAGTTGTAGGTGACGTTCACGCCGAGCTGCTTGCCCGCGTCGGTGGCGCCGTTCTTCACGACGTTCCAGAACGAGTCACCGGCCGAGCCGTGCGTGACCACCGCGACGTTCATCGGGCCGCCGCTGGTGGCGGAGCCGTTCGCCGGGGCCGAGCCGCCGCTCGAAGACGAGGCGGGCCCACTGCACGCGGCCAGCGCGATCGCGCCGGCCGCGGCCGCCATGCCAAGCAGGATCCTCTTGGACTTCTTGGACAACATTGTCGCTCCTGGGGAAGTGCGGCCGCCGGTTTACAGGTCCCGGACGACCGTGTCGAGGTAAGCGATGCTCCGAGCGGTGTCACGCAGGGGTTTTGCCGATGAATCAGGCGCAGCGCCCTCGGTGCCATCCTCGGCCAGGGCGGTGTCCTGCTCCAGGACGTACCACCCGCCGTAACCCGCCTCGTGGAGGAAGCGCACGATCGCCCCCACCTCCACGTCGCCGTCGCCCAGCGGCACGTACATGCCCTGGGCGACCGCTTCGGCGTAGCCGAGCCGACCCGACCGAACCTCGTCGGCGATCTCGGCCCGGACATCCTTGAGGTGCACGTGGCTGATCCTGGCGGCATGGCGCTTGGCCAGCTCGACCGGGTCCGTGCCACCGATCAGCAGGTGCCCGGTGTCCAGGCACAGCGGCAGATCCGAGTCGGCGAGGAACCGCTCGACCTCGGCGCCGCGTTCGACGTGCGTGCCCACGTGCGGGTGCAGCACCGTCGACAGGCCGTGCCCGGCCGCGACTTCCCGGATCGCGGCACAGGTGGAGATCAGGGTGGACCATTCGCCATCTGTCAACTGTGGACGTTCGTCGTACCCGTCGAGACCCGTTGCGGCGGCGAGCACGAGCACTTCGGCCCCGCCGGCCGCGAGCACCTTCGCGGAGTGCTCGGCTTCCCTCAGAGTTTCCTCAGTGCGCGACGCGTCGTGCAGGACGACGGCCAGGAATCCGCCGACCAGGGTCAGCCGGTGTCCGCCGAGCGTCTCACGCAGAACGGCCGGGTCCTCGGGCAGATAGGCCGGCGGGCCGAGCTCGGTCGCGGTCAGTCCCAGCTCGCTCATCTGCGACAACACGAGTTCCGGCGGCAGCATCCGGCCCCAGCCAGGGACCTCGCACACGCCCCAGGAGATCGGCGCTCCGGCGACCTTGATCATGCTCTCGCTCACGCGCCCACCTCCGACAGCAGCCGGACCGGGTTGCCCGAGCGGCGCGACTGCTCGCAGGCCTCCGCCAGACGCAGGCTGACCAGGCTGTCCCGAACCGGGGAGGGATTGTCGGCACGACCGGCCACCACGTCGACGAACACCGCCATCTCGTTGAGGTACGCGTTGCGGAATCGTTCCGGGAATCCGGGGTAGGCGTCAATGGACACCTTGGGCCCGTCCGGTTCGAGCGAGGTCAGCGGGGTGCGGGGGTCTAGACCAACCGTGAGCGAGTCCCTGCTGCCCATGACCTCGATCCGGTGGTCGTAGCCGAGCGGGTCGTGCCGCCCGCCGGCGATCAGCGCGTGCGCCCCACCGGCGAACTTGAGGGTGATGACCGCGTTGTCCACGTCGTCGGCGTCGGCGAAGGCCTGGTCGACCAGGACCGAGCCGGAGGCGTAGACCTCGACCACCGGCTCCCCGACCAGCCACGGCACGGCGTCGAGATCGTGCACGAAAAGATCGCGGAAGATGCCCCCGGATGCCGGCAGGTAGCCGAAGTCCGGCGGCTGGGCATCGTTGCCCAGGGCGCGCACCAGGTACACCTTGCCCACCTCACCGGCCCGCAGCCGGCGGTGCAACTCGACGATGGACGGGTCGAACCGGCGCTGGAAGCCGACCAGCACGTTCGCGCCGGCCGCCTCCACCTCGTCGACCAGGGCCTGCATGGTGGCCAGGTCGCTGGCGATGGGCTTCTCGCAGAGCACCGGGATGCCCGCGCCGATGCTGCGGCGCAGCATCTCGGGGTGGGTGTTCGTCGGGGTGGCCAGCAGGACGCCGTCCGTGACCAGCAGCGCGTCGAGGTCGTCGACGTGGCTGGTGCCGGCCCCCAGTTCGGCGGCGGCCTGCGCGGCGCGGCCGGGGACCGGATCGAACAGGACAACCTCGTCCACCTGGTCCAGGGAGGCGAGGTTGGCGGCGTGCATGGCGCCGATCCGCCCGACGCCGGCAACTCCGATGCGCATGTGCGGGATCTCCATCCGTCCGTTAGAGCGCTCTATTGGTTGGAGCGCTCCAACCCTGTATGGTGCGTCACACGGATGTCAAGGGCCGGTTTCACCCTTGTGACCATTGGATCGGTCAAGCCTGGAGGTTGTGGATGGGCCGTCCGACCATGGAGGACGTGGCGGCGCGAGCCGGGGTGTCGCGCGCGCTGGTGTCGCTGGTCATGCGGGGCTCGCCCAAGGTCAGCGAGCAGCGGCGCAGCGCCGTGCTGGCCGCCGCCGAGGAGCTCGGCTACTCCCCGCACCTGATGGCCCGCTCGCTGGCCAGCGCCACGTCGACGGTGCTGGCCGCGATGGTGTCGGACCTCAACAACGCCTTCTTCGCCGAGGTGGTGGACGGTTTCGACGCCGCCGTCACGGAGCAGGGCTTCGACCTCATCATCAACACCGGTGGCCGCAGCCCGACCCGTGAGCGCCGCGCGGTGGACAACCTTCTGTCCTTCCGGCCGGCCGGCGTCGCGCTGCTCGGCCCGGTCGTGCCGGCCTCGACCATCGCCAAGGCCGCCGAGCAGTCCCCTTTGGTGCTGGTGTCCCGCGGCTCACGCCTGTCCACTGTGGACACTGTAAACGACGATGGCGAGGTTGGCTCCGGGCTGGCCGTCGATCACCTCGTCGAACTCGGCCACCAGCACATCGCCCACCTCGACGGCGGCGGAGGATCGCAGGCTTCGTTGCGCCGCAAGGGTTACGTCGCCGCGATGCAGCGGCACGGGCTAGAGCCGCTGGTCGTCGCCAGCGAATACACCGACACCGCCGGCGCCCGGGCCGTGCGCGGCCTGGTCGAGGCCGGCGGCACGCTGCCCACGGCGATCGTGGCCGCCAACGACTACAACGCCGTCGGGGCGATCTCCGCGCTGGAGGACGCCGGACTTCGTGTGCCGCAGGACATCTCCGTGATCGGCTACGACAACACGTCGCTGGCCGCGCTGCGGCACGTGTCACTGACCACTGTGGACCAGCCACGGCACGAGATGGGCCGGCTGGCCGCACAGGCCCTGATCGACCGGGTGCGCGGGCGGACCGACGCCGTCCACCAACTGCTGCACCCGTCACTGGTGGTCCGCGCGACCACCGCGCCGCCACCGCGATGAGCAGGAGGATTTCGACGTGAGTGTGACACCGCACTGGATCGACGGGGCCCGCACGACCGGTTCGTCGACCCGCACCGGTGATGTGTTCCGGCCCAGCACCGGCGAGGTGGCGCGGCAGGTCGCGCTGGCCGACCAGTCCGATGTGGACCTGGCCGTGTCCTCGGCGGTCAAGGCCGCGCAGTCGTGGGCGGACTCGTCGCTGTCCACCCGCAGTCGGGTGCTGTTCGCGTACCGGCAGCTGGTGCACGAGCACGCCGGCGAGCTGGCCGAGATCATCAGCGCCGAGCACGGCAAGGTGGTCTCCGACGCCGCCGGCGAGGTGCAGCGCGGCCTGGAGGTGGTGGAATTCGCCTGCGGCATCCCGCATCTGCTCAAGGGCGAGCACTCCGAGCAGGTCTCCCGCGGCGTGGACGCGTACTCCGTGCGTGAGCCGCTGGGCGTGGTCGCCGGCATCACCCCGTTCAACTTTCCCGTGATGGTCCCGATGTGGATGTTCCCCGTCGCCATCGCCGCCGGGAACGCCTTTGTGCTCAAGCCTTCCGAGCGCGACCCCTCCGCCTCCGTGCGGCTGGCCGAGCTGTTCGGCGAGGCCGGTCTGCCCGACGGCGTGCTGAACGTCGTCCAGGGTGACGCCACCGCCGTCAACGCGCTGCTCGATCACCCCGATGTGGCCGGGGTTTCCTTCGTCGGCTCCACCCCGATCGCCAAGCACGTCTACGCCCGCGGCACCGCCAACGGCAAGCGGGTGCAGGCTTTGGGCGGGGCCAAGAACCACATGGTCGTGCTTCCCGACGCCGACATCGACGTCGCCGCCGACGCCGCTGTCTCCGCCGGCTACGGCAGCGCGGGCGAGCGGTGCATGGCCATCTCGGTGATCGTTGCCGTCGGCGATGTCGCCGACCGTCTGGTCGAGGCCATCGCCTCCCGCACCCGGCAGCTGGTGACCGGCCCCGGCGACAACTCAGCGTCGCAGATGGGCCCGTTGGTCACCGGCGTCCACCGGGACAAGGTTTCGTCCTATGTGGACGCCGGCGTCGCCGAGGGCGCCACGCTCGTGGTCGACGGCCGCGGTTACGCCCCCGCCGGCTTCGAGAACGGCTTCTGGGTCGCGCCCACCCTGTTCGACCACGTCACCCCGCAGATGTCGATCTACCGTGACGAGATCTTCGGCCCCGTGCTGTCGGTCGTGCGGGTCGAGACCTTCGAGGACGCCGTCCGCCTGGTCAACGACAACCCCTACGGCAACGGCACCGCCGTCTACACCGGCGACGGCCAGGCCGCGCGGGAGTACCAGCGGCGGGTGCACGTGGGCATGGTCGGCATCAACGTGCCCATCCCCGTGCCGATGGCCTACTACTCCTTCGGCGGCTGGAAGGACTCCCTGTTCGGCGACACCCACGTCCACGGCGCCGAGGGCGTCCGCTTCTACACCCGGGCCAAGGCCGTCACCGCCCGCTGGCCCCGCCAGTCCGGCATCGACCTCGGCTTCCCCACCCACGGCTGATGGACGCGTCACTGTGGACGGTCACCGAGCCGTGGTTGCACGTGCTTCCGGACACCGCGGACGTCCAGGCCCGGCTGGCCCTGCCGGCCACGGGGACGTCCGTGGTGGCCGCGCTGGACGCGGACCAGATGACCAACACGGACTTGACGTTCGAGCAGTTCGACCGAGGGCTGCGGTTCCCGGATTACTTCGGCTGGAACTGGAGCGCGCTCGCGGACTGCCTGCGCGATCTGGCCTGGCTGCCGGCCGACGGCTACCTGATCGTCATCAGGAACGCGGACCGGCTGCTGGCCGACGAGCCGGCGGAACGCGAGGTGCTGTTCCGGGTGTTGCGTGTGTCGGCTCGTGACTGGGCGCGGCCGGTGGGACGCGAGGGTGTGCCGTTCAACGTGGTGCTGATGTGCCCGCCGGCGCAGGTGGAGCGGCTGGCCGCCGAGGTGGCGCGCTGATCGGTTGATTTCGAGGCTGACCGGGCTTCATGCGACGATTCGCCGCATGAGCCCGGTCAGCCGTAACCGCAAGCCCAAGCGCAAGGGGCAGCGCCCGCGCCCGCAGTCGCCCGTCGACGCGGCGGTGGTCGCCGCCAATGACCTGCTCGGCATGAAGTCGCTGTACGAGGCGCAGCTGTGGGCGGCCGGGCTGATCGGCGGATTCTGGCGGGCGGCGTGGCAGCGGGACGGCGACCCGGACGAGACCATGGACCGCTCGATGGAGCAGCTGGTCGACGGGTTGGTGGAGAAGGGCAGCCCGGCCACGCTGGCGGCGCTGCTGGCGCTGGGGTCGGTCGGCTTCGACGAGGAGCAGGGCTTCTTCCTCGACGCGGCGACCGAGCTGACCTCGACCGGCGTGCCCGCGCCGGACTGGTACCGGCAGAAGCAGCCCGACCTGGTCGAAGCCTGGTCGGTGGCCGACCAGTTCGGCGACGTCGAGCTGATCACCCTGGCCTACCCGGACATCGTGATGGGCGTGCTGGTCGACCACGCGCAGGTGCTGCACATCGCGCAGATCGCCGTGGTCGAGCGGGCCGAGACCGACGGGCAGGCGCTGGCCCGGGAACTGGGCGTGAACATCGATCCCTCGCCCAAGCCGGTGCGGCTGACGGCGGCGGAGGCCCTGGAGCGCATCGACGGGCCGCTCGGACTGTTCCTGGTGGACGGGCCCGAGGTGCACGGCGAGATGCTGGAGATGGGCGACGACACCAACCCGGCCATGGAGTTCGCCCTGCTCCAGGCCCGGATCGCCGGGCTGTCCGACGACCTGCCGGAGATCGAGGACTTCGAGCCGGTGGTCGAGGAGTTCCTGGCCTCGCGGCCGTTCCCCGACGTCGAGCTGGCCCGCTCCTGGGCCGTGTTGGCCGCCAGCTCGGCCTCGTCCAACGGCCGCCGCGTCCGCCAGATCGGGCCCGCCTCCCTGGACTACCTGCTCAGCGTCAGCGTGCCGGCCAACATCGAGATCTCCGACGAGGACCTGGCGCTGCTGCCGGAGGCGATCACCGCCTGGGTGCACTTCACCTGCACGCCGGAGCAGCTGGTGGTGTGGGAGGAGCGGCTGCCCGAGATCCTGGCCCGCTTCGCCGAGGCCTACCACGACCCGGAGCTGGTGGAGTTCCGCGCCGACAGCGACGAGCTGGTGGCGCTGCGGGACATCGAGGAGGCCCTGGAGGCCGACTTCGACGACCTGCTGCCGGTGCCTGAGGACGTCGAGCAGACCGCCCACGTGCTCAAGGTCGTCTTTCCGGACGGGGAGCAGCAGATCGAGGTCGCGTCGACCACCTCGCTGGACGAGCTCAGCGTGGTCATCCAGCGGGCCTTCGAGCTGGAGCCCGACCCGGCCTGGGACTTCGTCACCGCCGCCGGCGGCCTGATCGGCCCCGAGTCGGACGTCATCGTCGCCGAGATCGCCATCGAGGGCCTGCGGTTCGGCTACGTCGTCGGCGCCCTGGACACCCTCGAAGCCCACATCGAGGTCGTCTCCGTCAAACCCCGCAGCTGACAACCGCGAGTCCCGCTCTCCAGCAGCCATGTGTCGAGTTCCGTAACTCGACATTCAGTTGCCCGAGAGCGGGACTCGCGGTTAGTCGTCGGAGGTTTTGCGGCGGTTGCGTTTTACCTCGCTGCGCTGGTGCTTGGCCTCCAGGCGGCGCTCCTTGGCGCCGCGGGAGGGCTTGGTGGGGCGACGCCGGGCCGGGGGCGGGGCGGAGGCGGTGCGCAGGACCGCCACCAGGCGCTCGCGGGCGGCGTTGCGGTTGGCCAGCTGCGAGCGGTACTCGCTGGCGGCGATGGTCAGCACGCCGTCGACCAGGCGGGTGGACAGCCGCGCGAGGATGCGCGGGCGCAGGTGATCGGGGATCGAGGGTGACGCCGCGACGTCGAAGGAGAGCTCGACCCGGCTGTCGGTGGTGTTGACGCCCTGTCCTCCCGGTCCGGAGGACCGGGAGAACCGTTCACGCAGTTCCGTGCCGGCGATCACCAGCGACGGCGTCACCAGGAGTTCGTCGGCCATGGCCCCAAGATTACCGGGGGCCGTCCACCGAAAATCGGCGTCAGAAGCGGGGGTGGTCGCCCCGCAGCACGACCCGCTGCTCGCCGGCCGGGCCGATCTCGCCGAGCACCCAGGCCGGCACGTGGCGGGCGGTCAGCACGGCCAGGGCGCGGTCGGCGTCCTCGGCCGACACGACGGCGACCATGCCGACGCCCATGTTGAAGGCCTTCTCCATCTCGTCCCGCTCGACCCGCCCGCGCTGGGCGATCAGCGCGAACACCGGGGCCGGCGTCCACGTGCCGCGGTCCAGGGTCGCGGTGAGGCCGTCGGGGATGACCCGGGCCAGGTTGGACACCAGACCGCCGCCGGTGACGTGCGCGAACGTGCGGGCGTCGGCCTCGGCGGCCAGGGCCAGGCAGTCCTTGGCGTAGATCTTGGTCGGCTCCAGCAGCTCTTCGCCGAGGGTGCGGCCGAACTCCTCGACGTGCCCCTCCAGCGGCATGCGGGCGATGTCCAGCAGCACGTGCCGGGCCAGCGAGTAGCCGTTGGAGTGCAGGCCGGTGGATCCCATGCCGATGACGACGTCGCCGTCCCGGACCTTCTCGGGGCTGAGGATCTTGTCGGCCTCGACCACGCCGATGCCGGTGGCCGACACGTCGTACGCGCCGTCGGACATCAGCCCGGGGTGCTCGGCCGTCTCGCCGCCGAGCAGCGCGCAGCCGGCCTGCACGCAGCCCTCGGCGATGCCCTTGACGATGGCGGCGACCTTCTCCGGCACCACCTTGCCGATGGCGATGTAGTCCTGCAGCAGCACGGGCTCGGCCCCGCACACGACCAGGTCGTCCACGACCATGGCGACGAGGTCGACGCCGATGGTGTCGTGGACGTCCATGGCCTGCGCGATCGCGATCTTGGTGCCGACGCCGTCGGTGGAGGCCGCGAGCACCGGCTCCTTCCACCGGTCCAGCCTGAGCTTGAACAGGCCGGCGAAGCCGCCGATGCCGCCCAGCACCTCGGGCCGGCTGGCCTTGCGGGCCCACGGCTTGAACTGCTCGACCGCCTCCTCGCCCGCGGCGATGCTGACGCCGGCCGCCGCGTAGGTGGCCTTCGGGCTGTTGGTGTCCGTGCTCACGGTCGAGAAGCTCCGTTACTCGTAGGAAGAACTCAGGGGCGACGCAGCGCGTCCTCGGCACCGTACCCGTTGACGAGAGTGGGTGCGGCGGAGCCCGAGACGGCCTTCTCCTCGATGCCTTCGAGCAGATGCTTGCCGATCATGGCGTCCTCGGGCAGCGGGATCGGGTAGTCCCCGTCGAAGCAGGCGCTGCACAGCCGGGTCTTCGGCTGCTCGCTGGCGGCGACGAGCGCCTCCAGCGACACGTAGCCCAGGGAGTCGGCGCCGATCGAGCGGCGGATGCCGTCGAAGTCCAGCCCGTTGGCCACCAGCTCGGCCCGCGAGGCGAAGTCGATGCCGTAGAAGCAGGGCCAGCGCACGGGCGGCGAGGCGATCCGCACGTGCACCTCTATCGCGCCGGCCTCGCGCAGCATGCGGACCAGGGCCCGCTGCGTGTTGCCGCGCACGATGGAGTCGTCGACGACGACCAGGCGCTTGCCGCGGATGACGTCCCGCAGCGGGTTGAGCTTGAGCCGGATGCCCAGCTGGCGAATGGTCTGCGACGGCTGGATGAAGGTCCGGCCGACGTAGGCGTTCTTGACCAGACCGGACCCATACGGGATGCCGGAGGCCTGGGCGTAGCCGATGGCGGCGGGGGTGCCGGACTCCGGCACCGGGATGACCAGGTCGGCCTCGACGGGATGCTCCTGGGCCAGTCGGCGGCCGATGTCCACACGGGTGGCGTGCACGGAGCGGCCGCTGATCGTGGTGTCGGGTCGGGCCAGGTAGACGTACTCGAAGATGCAGCCCTTGGGCTCGGGGTTGGCGAACCGGGACGACCGCAGGCCGTCGGCGTCGATGGCCAGCAGCTCGCCGGGCTCGACCTCGCGCACGAAGGACGCGCCGACGATGTCCAGGGCCGCGGTCTCGCTGGCCACGACCCAGCCGCGCTCCAGCCGTCCGAGCACCAGCGGACGCACACCCTGCGGGTCGCGGGCGGCGTACAGGGTGTTCTCGTCCGACCAGACGAGGCAGAACGCGCCACGCAGGGTGGGCAGTAACTCCATCGCCGCCTGTTCGAGGCCCTTGTCGGCCGCGGTCGCGGCCAGCAGGCCGGACATCAGGTCGGAGTCGGTGGTGGCGCCGCCGCGCATGTCCACACCCATGTCCTTGGCGCGGGCCAGGAGTTCGGCGGTGTTGACCAGGTTGCCGTTGTGGCCGAGCGACATGCCGCTGCCGGTGGCGGTGGTGCGGAACACCGGCTGCGCGTTCTCCCACGTGGTGGAGCCGGTGGTCGAGTAGCGGCAGTGGCCGACGGCGAGGTAGCCGTGCAGCGAGGACAGGGTCTGCTCGTCGAACACCTGGCTGACCAGGCCGAGATCCTTGAACACCACGATCTGCTTGCCGTCGGCGACCGAGATGCCGGCCGCCTCCTGCCCGCGGTGCTGGAGGGCGTAGAGCCCGTAGTAGGTGAGCTTGGCCACGTCCTCGCCTGGGGCCCAGACCCCGAAGACGCCGCATTCCTCACGCGGTTCGCGCTCGGGTTCGTCGGAGATGGAGGCGGACACTGAGTCGGGCACAGACCGGTCGGTGGGCACCGAGAACTCCCTAGTGACGGCGTCGGGCCGACCTCAGTGTAAGTGTCGAACAGGTCAACACAGGGTGTCCGTGACCGACGACCGTGTCACACAGCACAGTGTCTATGCGCCGAGTGCCTCGGCGGGCGAGGTCGCTCTAAGCCGGTGCCTTCCCTTGTCTCGTGTCGATCGATGGGAAGACTCGATCGACACGAGCCTGCGGTCCAGGCACCGGCGCGACCTCGCACCATGCCACCGACGGGGTATTCATCCCACTTTCAGGTGTGGCAGCTGTCGACGCGGGTGACGGTGTCGGTGCTGTCGATGACCGCGTCCTGCTGGTGCACGTGGCACAGCACGAGATCACCCACATGGGTGCCGACCGGCAGGTTCCAGGCGTCGATACTGATCTTGTCCACGGTGGCCAGCGGCGACTGGCCGGGCCCGGCCGGCTCCTGCTCCAGCAGCGCGCAGGTGGGCTCGCCGCCGTCGGACTGGCAGAACTGGGCCACGGTGAAGTCGAGGTTGCCGTCCCACTCGCGCGGGGTGACACCCCAGACGAAGGCGGTGGCGACGGCCACGAGTCCGAGGCACGCCAGCACGCCGGTGCCGATGAGCGCGAGTCTGCGCATCCTCGTCACCGGTCCTCGACCCGGACAATTCGTCCGAGATCGTTCGTACGTGCGAAAACGGACACGCGAGAATGTTACTTGCCGCCCAGCCGATGGTAAAGGGGCGGTCACGACACCGGACGCACCAGCGGCAGCTGGGCGGACAGGTCGGCGCGGCTGCCGGACGCGGTGACCCGATCGTCGGCGACGGCATCGGCCCAGGTCAGGCGGCCGGTGGCCAGTTCGAGCCAGGTGCGGGCGTCCGTCTCGATCACATTGGGCGGAGTGCCGCGAGTGTGACGAACGCCCGAGATGCACTGCACCGCGGCGTAGGGCGGAACCCGCACCTCGACACTCCTGCCGGGCGCGTCCTGGGCCAGCGTGCGAAGGCTCAGTTTCACGGCGGCGGCCAGTTTCGGCCGCTCAGGGGCGTCTTCGACGCCGTCGAGCCAGGGCAGCACCGCCTGCACGGCGGCCATCAGGTCACGCGGGTCCACGAGCGACGGCACAGCAGCACCGTAGCGTTACGACCGTTTGGAGCATTGCGAGTAAACGTTCCATAAGGAAACCTTCTTTACTATTCCGCCGCCGCCAGAACTCCTGTGAGGAGGCGGTCCATGCTCCGCAGAAGCCAGGTTCCCTGGCTGGTCACCGCGCTCGGCCTGGCCCTGGTCGTGCCGGCCGGCGTGTCCGACGCCAGCGTGCAGCCCAGAGTCGCGGCCCCGTCCGCCCCGGGGCAGGTCGTCACGGTGCCGGGGTGGAAGCTCCAGACCAGCAAGACCGCCACGCAGGGCGGCGCGACCCTGTCCTCGCCGACATATGACGACGGCTCATGGACATCGGTCCCGGCCCGCTCCACCGTGATGGGCGGTCTGGTCGCCGCCGGAAAGTACGGCGACCTCAACTACTCGACGAACCTCAAGAACGTCGGCAAGTCCGACTTCTCGGTGCCGTGGTGGTACCGGGAGACCTTCAGCGCCACCCCGGCCGCCGGCTCGCACACGTTCCTGCGGCTGACCAACGGGATCATCGGCGGCTCGGAGATCTGGCTCAACGGCACCAAGATCGGCACCACCGACAACGGGGCCTACCCGGCGCACGAGTTCGACGTCACCGGCGCGCTCAAGACCGGCACCAACGCGCTGGCCGTCAAGGTATCGCCGGCCGACCCGAAGAAGCAGCTGTCGATCTCCTGGGTGGACTGGACGCAGCTGCCGCCGGACAACAACATGGGCATCTGGCGGGATGTGCAGCTGGCCGAGTCCGGCTCGGTGACGGTCCGCAACACGCGCGTCGTCACGTCGGTGGCGGGTGATCTCAAGAGCGCTGATCTGACGATCAAGGCCGAGGTCACCAACAACACCGGCGCCGCCGTCACCACCACGGTCGCCGGCACGGTCGACAAGACGGCGTTCACGCAGCAGGTCTCGCTGACCGCCAACCAGACCAAGACGGTGAGCATCGCCCAGCACCTGACCAATCCCAAAGTCTGGTGGCCGTACGAGATGGGCGACCAGCCGCTGTACCACCTGGCGCTCAACGCTTCCGTGGACGGCAAGGTCTCCGACAGCGCCGCCACCGACTTCGGCGTGCGTGACGTGAAGTCGGCGATGAAGGACGGCGCCATGTCGTTCACCGTGAACGGCAAGCCGTTCCTGGTGCGCGGCGGCGGCTGGGCCTCCGACCTGTTCCTGCGCTACGACGCACAGAAGCTGGGCGACCAGATGGACTACGTCCGCGACCTCGGGCTGAACACGATTCGCCTGGAGGGCAAGGAAGAGAACGACGAGCTGTACGAGATCGCCGACAAGCTGGGCATCATGGTCATGCCCGGCTGGGAGTGCTGCTCGTACTGGCAGAGCTACGGCAGCTGGCAGGCCGCCGACCACACCGTGGCCAAGGCGTCCGCGGTCACCGAGGGGCTGCGGCTGCGCAACCACCCCAGCATCCTGGGCTTCTACATCGGCAGCGACACCGCGCCGCCGGCCGCGGTGGAGAAGGACTACCTGGACGGGCTGAAGGTCTCCGACTGGCAGGCCCCGGTCATCTCCTCGGCGGCCAAGGCCACCAGCCCGCAGACCGGACCGTCCGGCAACAAGATGGACGGCCCGTACTGGTTCATCCCGCCGAACTACTGGTACGGCAACCAGCTCGGCGGCGCGTTCGGCTTCGCCTCCGAGGTCGGCCCCGGCCCGACCATCCCGGACGCCGACGCGCTCAAGCAGTACCTGTCCCCGGCCGAGCTGTCCGACCTGTGGCAGAACGGTTCCAAGGCGCAGTACCACCTCTCGCCCAGCGGCGAGTTCTCCAAGCTGGGGTCGTTCCTGACCGCGCTCGGCAAGCGCTACGGCACGCCGAAGAGCCTGGACGACTTCGTGTCCAAGGCCCAGATGACCAACTACGAGGTCAACCGGGCCCAGTTCGAGGCGTTCGGGCGCAACCAGTCCAAGGCCAGCAAGCCTGCCACCGGTGTCATCTACTGGATGCTCAACAATCCGTGGCCGACGCTGTACTGGCACCTGTACGACTACTCGATGCAGCCGTCGGGCTCGTACTTCGGGGCCAAGGCCGGCCTGCGGCCGCTGCACGTCCAGTACTCCTACGACGACCGCTCGGTGGCGCTGGTGAACACCGGGCTCGACGCCAAGGCCGGCCTGTCCGTGCAGACCACGGTCTTCAACACGGATGGCACGGTCAAGTCCGACACCACGCAGTCCGGCGTCACCGCCAAGGGCAACGCGTCCACCACGCTGGACAAGGTGGCCAACCCCAGCGGGCTGTCGGCCACGTACTTCGTGCGGTTGCTGCTGAAGGACTCCAGCGGCGCCGTGGTCGACCGCAACGTGTACTGGCTGTCCACCAAGCCGGACACGCTGAAGTACGACAGCTCCACCTGGTACGACACGCCGCAGACCGCCTACGCGGACCTGTCCGGCCTGCAGAACCTGGGCACGGGCAAGGTCGACGTCGCCGCCTCCACGACGACCAGCGGCGACCGCTCGACGACGTCGGTGAAGCTGACCAACAGCGGCAGCAAGGTGGCGTTCTTCCTGCGGGCGACCATCCGCAAGGGGGCGTCCGGCGGCGAGGTCGCTCCCATCACGTGGAGTGACGACTATGTCACGATCTGGCCCGGGGAGTCCGTGACCCTCCAGGCCGACTACCGCACCGCCGAGCTGGGCGGCGCCCAGGCGAACGTGCAGGTGGCGGGGGTCAACGTGGCGGCCAAGACGGTCGCCGCCGCTCCCAGGTAGCACCCGCGGGCGGCCTTTCCCCGCGTTGAGTGACACGGGGAAAGGTCACCCATGTTAGTTACAAAGAGTGGTTCGTGACCCCCTCGGTGTTATGAGAGGGTGAAGTGCCCGCAGGACACTTTCGAGGGGCGAACCCGTGGCTGCACCGAACACCCACCTGCTGACCATCACGCAGGACATGCGCGACAACGCGAAGGCCAACCCGAACACCTGGCTGCACATCCTGGATCCGGCGTTCCGCCCGGACGACGAGGTGCCGCCGTGGGGCTTCATCGGCTCGTTCCGGGTCGACGAGGACGGCCGGATCGACGAGCGCTTCGAACCCAACCCGAACTGGCGGCCCTCGCCGGTCTCGGCCGGCATGCCGGCGCCCGAGACCCAGCTGGAGCGGGCCATGCAGCAGGCGCGCACCGGCTACGAGCCGGAGGAGTCCGTGCTCGACGGCGTGCTCAACTCGACGCTGCTGGTGTACGCCCGCGGCCCCGAGGACCGCGAGCTGGCCGGCTTCCAGGACCAGAACACCGGCCAGATCCTGGTCGCCGCCTGCACCTCCAAGCGGTTCGTGCCGGACGTGTGGCCGCACGCGCGGGCCGTCGCCGGCCGCGACCTGGTGGCCAAGCTGGCCGGCTGCCCGCTGCTGCTCAACCCCGGCCACAAGCCGGGCGCGCTGATTCCGGCCGAGGCGTTGCTGGCGGCGGCAGGCGTTTCCCAGGGCTAATGTCGGCCGGGTGCCTGATCATCACGACGCCGGCCCCGGCCGCATCGAGGACTACGCCCTGCTGTCGGATCTGCGCACGGCGGCGCTGGTCGGCCTGGACGGCTCGGTGGACTGGCTGTGCCTGCCTCGTTTCGACTCCCCGTCGTGCTTCGCGCGGCTGCTCGGCGACGACAACGCCGGCCGCTGGCTGCTGGCGCCGACCGCGGCCGTGACGTCGGTGAAACGGCGTTACCGGGACACCACGCTGGTGCTGGAGGCGGAGTTCGAGACCGTCGACGGTGTGGTGCGGGTCGTGGACGCGATGCCGCCGCATGCCGACGGCAGCGCCGACGAGCCGCGACTGGTGCGGGTCGTGGAGGGCGTGTCCGGCAACGTGGAGATGCGGCTGCGTTGGGTGCTGCGGTTCGCCTACGGCGACTCCACGCCCTGGGTGCGGCGGGTCAAGGGCGACAACGACGAGCACATCCTGGCCGTCGCCGGCCCGCATGCCGTGGTGCTGCGCGGAGACCGGCTGCCGTACCGGGTGCACGGCCAGCGGGCGCACGAGGCGGTGTTCACCGTCGCCGAGGGCCAGCGGCTGGCCTGGACGATGGAGTTCACCACCACCCCGGATTCACCGGCGGCCGCGGTGGATCCGCACCAGGAGATCGCCCGCACCGAGCGGTTCTGGCACGACTGGCAGGCCCGCATCACCTACCAGGGCCCACACCAGGAAGCGGTGCGGCGTTCACTGGCCACACTCAAGGCCCTGACCTACGCGCCGACCGGCGGCATCATCGCCGCGCCGACCACTTCGCTGCCGGAAGCCCTTGGCGGGGAACGGAACTGGGACTACCGCTACTGCTGGCTGCGTGACGCCACCCTGACCCTGCTGGCCTTCGACAGCTTCGGCTGCACCAGGGAGGCCCTGGCCTGGCGGTCGTGGCTGCTGCGTGCGGTCGCGGGCGATCCGGCCGACCTCCAGATCATGTACGCCATCGACGGCGAGCGGCACCTGCTGGAGTGGGAGGTCGACTGGCTGCCCGGCTATCACGGCGCCACCCCGGTGCGGGTGGGCAACGCGGCGTTCCGGCAGTTGCAGCTGGACGTGTACGGCGAGGTGATGGACGCCCTGCACCTGGCCCGCGAGCGTGGCGTCGAGGAGAGCGCGGAATCCTGGGCGCTGCAACGGGGTCTGCTGCGGCACCTGGAGGAGATCTGGGAGCAGCCGGACAAGGGCCTGTGGGAGGTCCGCGGCCCCGACCGGTTCTTCACGCACTCCCGGGTGATGATCTGGGTGGCGTTCGACCGGGCCGTGCGGGCGGTGGAGCAGGACGGCCTGCCGGGGCCGGTGGAGCGCTGGCGTGAGCTGCGGGACGCCGTGCACGCGGAGGTGCTGGCCAAGGGCTGGAACGCCGATCTCGGGGCGTTCACCCAGTACTACGGCGGCACCGACCTGGATGCGGCCACGCTGCTCATCCCGGCCGTGGGTTTCCTGCCCGGCGACGATCCCCGTGTGGTGTCGACGATCGCCGCCGTCGAGCGGACGTTGAAGCACGGCGATCTGGTCGACCGGTACACCACCTCGGCCGGTGAGTCCAGTGTGGACGGTCTGAGCGGCCACGAGGGCTCGTTCCTGGCCTGCTCGTTCTGGTTCGCCGACGCCCTTGCGCTGTCGGGCCGCCGCCAGGAGGCTGAGGCCATGTTCGAGCGGCTGGCCGCGTTGGCCAACGACATCGGCCTGCTGGCCGAGGAGTACGACGGCGGGGCCGGGCGGTTCACCGGGAACTTCCCGCAGGCGTTCAGCCATCTGGCGCTGGTCAACAGCGCGGCCGTCCTGTTCGGCGACACCGCCTGCCGGCACGAGGCGAACCGGCGATGAGGGCCGCGACCGTCACCCCGGGCCGGCCGGACGACCTGCGCGTCTCCGAGTGGCCGGAACCCGTTGCCGCCTCGGGAGAGTTGTTGGTCGAGGGCCTGCTGGTCGGGCTGTGCCACACCGACCTGGAGATCATCAACGGCCGGATCGACGCCCTGCCGCCGGGCCAGGACCGGATGGTGCTGTTCCACGAGTCGCTGGGCCGGGTGCTCGAAGCCCCGGCCGGCAGCGGATTCGCCCCGGGTGACCTGGTCGCGGGCGTGGTGCGGCGGCCGGATCCCTTGCCGTGCGCGCCTTGTGCCGCCGGACGGTCGGACTTTTGCCTGAACGGCAACTACACCGAGCGTGGGGTCAGCGCGCTGGACGGCTTCGGCTCGGAGCGCTGGGCCATCCCCGTCGAGTACGCGGTGAAGCTGGCGCCGGAGGTCGGTGACTGCGGTGTGCTGGCCGAGCCCACGTCGATCGTGGCCAAGGCATGGGATCAGGTCGACATCATCGGCGGCCGCACCTTCCATGCGCCGCAACGGGTTCTCATCACCGGGGCCGGTCCGATCGGCTTGCTGGCGGCGATGCTGGGCGTGCAGCGCGGGCTTGAGGTGCACGTGTTGGACCGCATCGACCACGGCGTGAAGCCGGAGCTGGTGCGGGCGCTGGGGGCGACCTACCACCTGAGCCTCGGCACGGTTCCCACCGTTGATGTGGTCATCGAGTGCACCGGAGCCGGTCCGCTGATGTTCGACTCGGTGCTGAAGCTGGGCCGCAACGCGGTGGCCGTGCTGCTCGGTCTGTCCACTTCGGACGCTGCGATCCCGTTGGCCCCGTCCAGGTTGAACGACACCCTGGTGTTCGGCAACGCCGCCGTGGTCGGCAGCGTGAACTCGGCCCCGGCGCACTTCCGCACCGCCGCGCAGGCCCTGGCCAAGGCTGACCAGGGCTGGCTGCGGCGGCTGATCACCCGGCGTGTGCCGCTGTCCGACTGGCCCCGGGCGCTGGAGCTCCACGACGACATCAAGGTGGTTGTGGAGCTCGATCGCTAGCCGAAAAAAGCTCTACGTGAGTGGCTCATTTCGCATCAGACGCGAAATGAGCCACTCACGTAGAGCCGAAAAGGGCGGAGTTAGAACAGCACCTCGATCTGGTGGGGCGGGCCGGGCCGGGCGAACAGCCAGCCCTGGCCGGCGTCGCAGCCGATCTTGCGCAGCCGCTCGGCCTGGGACGGCGTCTCCACGCCCTCGGCGGTCACCGTCAGCCCGAGCGCGTGGGCCAGCGAGACCAGGGTGCTGACGATCTTCGAGTCCACCGGGTCGGCCCCGTCGGCGGCCCGCATGCCCTCCATGAACGAGCCGGCGATCTTCAGCTCGTGCACGGGAAGGTGCTTGAGGTAGGCCAGATTCGAGTAACCGGTGCCGAAGTCGTCGATGGCGATGCGCACGCCCATGCCGGACAGCTGCCGCAGCGCCTCCAGCGGCTCGTCGGCGGTGCCCATGATGGCGCTCTCGGTCAGCTCCAGCTGCAACAGGTGCGGCGGGAGCGCGAACTCCTCCAGGATGGACTTCACGTCGTTGACCAGCGCCGGGTCCCGCGACTGCCGCACGGCCAGGTTCACGCTGACGAACGGCGTGGCGTCGCCGAACTCGTCCATCCAGCGCCGGGCCTGCTGGCAGGCGCTGCGCAGCACCCACCGGCCCAGCGGCACGATCAACCCGGTCTCCTCGGCCAGCTCGATGAACCGGTCCGGCGCCAGCCGCCCGAACTCCGGGTGCTGCCAGCGAACCAGCGCCTCGACGCCGAGGACCTTGCTGTCCTCCAAGCGAACCAGCGGCTGGTAGTCGACGTAGAACTCGTCGCGCTCCAGCGCCGCCGGCATCGTCGCGGACAGCGTGAACCGCGCGACCTCGCGGGCGTTGCGCTCCGGGTCGTAGAGCGCCCACCGGCTCTTGCCGTCGGCCTTGGCCCAGTACAGCGTGATGTCCGAATCGCGCATCAGGTCGGCCGAGGTGGTGCCGTTGATCTCCCGCTCCACCAGGCCGATCGAGGCCGACACCGACAGCTCGTGCCCGTCGATGCGGACCGGCGCGGTCAGCGAGTCCAGCACCCGGTCAGCGATGTCCACAATGGACTGAGTGCCGGTGGAGCCCTCGATCAGGATGACGAACTCGTCGCCGCCCATCCGGGCCACCAGCCGGCCGTCGCCGGCCACCGACTCGTCCAGCCGGTTGGCCACCGCGACCAGCAGCTGGTCGCCGATGTCGTGGCCAAGGCTGTCGTTGATCACCTTGAAGCCGTCGAGGTCGAGGTAGCACAGGCCGATGCGGGTGCCGGCGGCCCCGTCGAAGGCCTTGCTCAGCCGCTCCAGGAACAGCGCGCGGTTGGGCAGCGTGGTCAGCGGGTCGTGCAGCGCCTGGTAGCGCAGCCGGTTCTGCAGCAGGTGGCGGTCGGTCACGTCCTCGACCATGGCCACCTGGTAGGCCGGCTGCCCGTCGTCGTCGCGGACCAGCGAGATCGTCAGGTGCGTCCACACGGCCTGGCCGTCGCGGCGGTTGAAGCGCTTCTCCACCCGGAAGTGGTCGCGCTCCCCGTGCAACAGCTGCTCGTAGTAGCCCCACACGCTTTCCGCGTCGGCCGGGTGCATCAGCGAGCGCAGGTTGCGCTGCCGCAGCTCCGAGGCCGGATAGCCGAGCATGTCCTGCAACGACTGGTTGACCTCGAGAATGTTGCCGTCCGTGTCCGAGATGCCCATGCCGATGGCCGCCTCCGCGAACACCGCGCGGAACCGGGCCTCGCTGGCCCGCAGCGCCGCCTCGGCGTGGTCGCGGGCGTCCAGCACGGCCTCCCGGATCGCCTCCTGCTCGTCCAACGTCCGCTCCCGCAGGCTCTGCGCGTAGCCGGCCGACAGCGAGCCCTGCAGCGCCGCGATGCGGGAACGCAGGTGCGGCTCGCCGTCGCGGCCCAGCTCGGACAGCAGCTCGTCGCCCATCAGCTGCACGGTGCGGTCCAGCGTCTCGGTGCCGGTGAAATGGGCCTCCACCAGCCGGATGCCGACCTCGTGGGCCGCCGACGTGCGGAAGGTGTCCGCGAGCAGCGCCTCCACCAGTAGCTCGGTCAGCCCGCGCAGGTGCTCGACGACCTCGGCCTTGGTCATCGGCACGTAGCTGGTGCCGATGATGGCCGAGGCCCACGACTGCGCGAAGGCCTCCATGCCCGCGGCGACCGGCTCAGTCACGGCCGACCGGGCCCGGGGAATGTCCTGCCTGGTCCACCCCATCATGGCTTACGCCCCACCGCCACGTAGGCCGCGCTGCGCTCGGGATGCTCATCCAGGTCCTCCACCGCCTCCGGACGCCACAACGAGATGTCCACGACTCCAGGTTCCGCCAGGTCGAAGCCGGCTAACAACTCGGTCACCTCCGCCGCGCTCCTGGGGTGGAAATCGATGGTCGTGTTGTCCCGGTAGAGCTGCTCGGTCCGCTGGTAGTCCTCGAGACCGCCCTCGACGGAGAAGTTGGTGAGCACGATGTGGCTGCCGGGCGCGGCGGCGTCCCGGTAGCGCGCGATCACCTGGGGCAGGGCGACGTCGCCGACGAAGTCGAGCACCCCCACCAGAAGCAGGCCCACCGGCTGGTCGAAGTCGAGCAGCCGACGCGTTTCGGGGTGGCCGAGCACCAGGTCCGGCTCGCAGATGTCGCCCAGCACCACGGCGGTGTTGGCCGAGTCGAGCATGTGCGTGCCGTGCGCGATCACCGCGGGGTCGTTGTCCACCAGCACCACGCGGCTGGACGGGTCCAGGCGCCGGGCCAGCTCGGCCGAGCCGCCGGCGGTGGGCAGGCCGGAGCCGAGGTCGAGGAACTGCGTGACACCCTGCTCGACCAGGTAGCGCATCGCGCGCGCGAGGAAGCGCCGGTGCAGCCGCATCATCCGCGGCAGCTCGGGCATCAGCTTCGCGGCGGCGTCCGCCAGCACGCGGTCGACGGCGAAGTTGTGCGCGCCACCCAGGTAGTAGTCGAAGATCCTGGCCACGCTCGCGCTGCGCAGGTCGATTTCCGGGCGCTCCACGCGGCCACCTCTCGTCCTCGGTGTCTCCCCACCCGAGTAGGACCGGTGGCGAGCATACGACCGGGCGCGCCGGGCGTCTAACGTCACGTTTTCTCCCTGCGGCCGGCCGACACCCGGTGACAGGCGGGCCGTCCGCCTTCACTGTGAAAACCAGGTGCCATGGGTTCCTCCCCCCGACGCCGCCACGGCAGCGATCCAGTGCACCACTCGTTCGGCGGACATGGTGACAGCATGAGGCCAATCACACAGGCTGTAGGCGGGCCTGCGGAGCAACCATGTCCAAGAGCACGCTGGCTGCTGCACTGTGCGACGCCGGCGTGACGATCGCGGTCTCCCACGTCGGCGCCGGGCCGGTCAGCGGCACGAAACGGGCCCGCGAGCCCTTGTGCACGAAGTTGCCGGGCAGGATGGCCACGCCGAGGCCGTTGCCGACCAGGTCGAGCAGCGAGTGCACGTCGTTGACCTCCAGCGCCACGTGCCGGTCGAGGCAGTTGGCGGCCAGCAGCCGGTCCACGGTCTCCCGCGTGCCCCAGTCCGGGTGGTAGTCCACGAACGGCAGGCCGTCGAGTTCCCGCAGGTCGACGTGGTCACGGGTGGCGAAGGGGTGCTCGGGACCGCAGGCCAGCATCATCGGCATGATGTCCAGCGGGGTGAGCATGACCTCGTCGGGGACGCGGGCCGGCCTGGTCACGAAGGCGACGTCCAGCCGTCCGGCGCGGACCTGTTCGACCAGGGCGCCGGAGCTGTCGTGGCGGAGCTGGATGTCCACGCCCGGGTGAGCCTTGCTGAATCGAGAAAGAATCCCGGGCAGGTCCACTGTGCACAGACACTGGAGCGTGCCGACGGCCAGGCGGCCGCGCAGCAGACCCTGCACCGCGGCAACGGCGTCGCGACCGGCGGCCACAGTGGTCAGCGCGCGGCGGGCCTCCACCAGCAGCGCCCGACCGGCCTCCGTCAGCTCCACCTGCCGCGTGCTGCGCAGGAACAGGGCCGCGCCCAGCTCGCGTTCGAGCGAGCGGATGGACGCCGAGAGGCCGGACTGGGCCACGCGCATACGCTGGGCGGCCCGGGTGAAGTGGCATTCCTCGGCCACCGCGACGAAGTACTCGAGCTGACGAAGTTCCACGATCAGGCATCCCCGGATTCAGCACGTGCAGCGATCGGGCGGATCACTTTCTTCTGTTGGACAGCTTAATACCGTGCCAGCAGGGTGGAGTCAGGTCAACAACCTACGAAAGAGGACCACGATGCAGACTCGCCGTATCGGCGACGCCCAGGTCAGCGCGATCGGCCTCGGCGGCATGCCGATGTCCATCGAGGGGCGGCCGGACGAGGCGCGCAGCATCGCCACCGTGCACGCCGCACTCGACGCCGGCATCACCTTCTTCGACACCGCCGACGCCTACTCGCTGGGCGGCCCCGAGGTCGGGCACAACGAGACGCTGATCGCCGAGGCCGTCGCCAGCTGGGGCGGCGACACCTCCGACGTGCTGATCGCCACCAAGGGCGGCCACCTGCGCCCCGGCGACGGCAGTTGGACGCTCGACGGCCGCCCCGAGTACCTCAAGCAGGCGGCCGAGGCCTCGCTCAAGCGCCTCGGCGTCGAGGTGATCGGCCTCTACCAGTTCCACCGGCCCGATCCCCAGGTCGACTACGCCGACTCCGTCGGGGCCATCCGGGACCTGCTGGACGCCGGCAAGATCCGCTACGCCGGCGTCTCCAACGCGAACCCGGCGCAGATCAAGCTGGCCGACGAGATCCTCGGCGGCCGGCTGGTCTCCGTGCAGAACCAGTTCTCGCCGGCCTTCCGGTCCAGCGAGCCCGAGCTGGAGCTGTGCGACGAGCTGGGCATCGCCTTCCTGCCGTGGAGCCCCTTCGGCGGCATCCGGCGGGCCGCCGAGCTGGGCGACCGGTTCGCGGTGTTCTCGGAGATCGCCGCCGAGAAGGGCGTCAGCGCGCACGTGCTGACCCTGGCCTGGATGCTGGCCAAGTCCCCGGTGGTCGTGCCCATCCCCGGCGCCAGCCGCCCGTCGAGCATCCAGGACTCGGCGACCGCGGTCGACGTCCAGCTGACGCCCGAGGAGATGAGCCGGCTCGACGCCGCCTAGTAGGCGTAGCCGCTGAAGGTGGGGGCGGCCGGGGCCGGCGAGTTGTTGCGGACGAAGTCGTAAGGGCCTTCCGTGACCGTGCCGGCCGGCCGCCACTCCACAAAGGACACGTCGTCGAAGTCGACGGCCTGGCCGGCCACCGATCCCGCGCGGGTGGCCGCCAGGCCGAGCTTCAGCAGCACCATGTTGCCGTCCGGGCCGAGGTCCTGGGGCCTGAGGTCGACGGAGACGTCGTGCCACTGGCCGTCGGACGGCACCGTCAGCTGCCGGTTGATGTCCTTCAGCGCGGTGGAGTCCGGGTCCTCGGTGGGATCGGAGTCGTCGAAGTGGTACGGCGTGACCCGGATCAGCGGGGTCGCGCCGTTGGCCGCCCGGACCTTGGCCCGGAGCGTGTAGGTCGGCTCGGGGTCGCGGGGCGTGCCGTCGGCGTTCTCCTCGCGATGGCGCGGCAGCGGGATCCGGGCCACCGGCCGGTCCAGCTTCTCCGCCCCGCCCGCGCCTTCCACCCGGAGGTAGCCGGCCTGGCCCGGGGCCCCGTTGCCGACCACGTCCTCGGACCAGTGCGTGTCGCCGTCGGGCTTGCCGTCGACGGTGTTGTCCTCGAAACCGCCCCAGCCGAACAGGTCCCGCCCGAGGTCGATGTCCTTGGCCTCCACGGGGTCGAGCAGGCCGTTGAAGCCGATCTTGGCGACCGCGTGCGGGCCGACGGCCACCTTGACCGGGGTCGGCTTCGGCGGATCGGCGGTGATCACGGCCGTGCCGTGGTCGGCGTGGAACTGAGCGGGCTTCGTGTCGGCGTCGAACGGCGTCGGCACGGTCAGCACCCCGCCGTTGGGGCCCCGCTGCGTCTGCACCGGCCGCCGGCTGTCCGCCCACACTCCCTGCACCGTCCGCTTCGCCGCCTCGCCGGTGGCCAACTCCGGGCGGTAGCCGTCGATCTCGATCGGCACCAGGCGGGCCTCCACCAGCTGGTCGCCGTCCCAGACCGTGCGCAGGAAGGCCGACGAGAACGTGGACAGGAAGTCCTGGTCGAACACGAAATTGCCCATGCTGTAGGCGATCAGGTGGCCCTTGTACCACTCGAAACCCTGCAACACGTGGGGATGGTGACAGATCACGATGTCCGCGCCGGCGTCAATGGCCGCCCGGGCCATCGCCCGGGTGTCCTTGGCGCTCGCGGACTGGAACTGGAAGCCGGAGTGCATCTCGACGATCGTCAGCGGGGACTGCTGGGCGACGGCCTTGATCTGCGTCGGCGACGCGGTGTTGTCCCAGCGGGCCGCGCCGCCGTGGCCGCGGCGGGCCACCCAGTCCTGGATCTCCGGGTAGACGTGGGTCAGCGACTCCCAGGCCGCCGCCTGGTCCGCCTTGGACAGCTTCTCGTAGGCCGCCCAGGCCTGGCCGATGGTCCGGTCCTGCGTCGGGACCTTGCCGAAGCCCCAGGAACGCGGCTGGTACTGCCAGGCGTCGTCGTCGCTGGTCGGCGTGCCGGCCTTGGGGTAGGAGTCGTTGACGTACGAGCCGTCCACGCTGGTGTAGGCCAGCACGGCCACGCCGGTGCCGTGAACCTGGGTCTGGAACGGCTTCTGCGGCTCGTCGCCGACGGTGGTGCCGACGACCGGAAACCCGGCCCCCGTGAGCGCCTTCTGCGTGTCGGCCACGCCCTCGTCGAGGAAGTCTCGGGTGTGGTTGTTGGCCAGCAGCGGCACGGTGACGCCCAGCGCCTTCAGGCCGTCGATGCTGGACGGCGGCGACTTCAGGATGAACCGCTTCTTCGGATAGGCGCTGCTCGGCGCCTTGTCGCTGACCACGGTCTCCAGGTTCACGGTGCTCAGGTCGGCCATCCGGAAGGCCGGCGCCACGCTGTCCACCACGGAGCGTGCACCAGCGGCGGCGTCGTTGGCCGGGATGAGCCTGCCGGTCTGGTAGCGGCGGCCGAACATCACATCGCCCGCGGAGTTCACCGCGAACCGCTTGCCGCCGTTGTCGGACAGCAGCCGCACGTCGATGGTCCTGCCGGCGTCCTCCAGGCCGAGGATCACCGGCTCGGCGATGTGGCCGGGAGCCTGAGCAACCGTCATGACCGGGCCGTTGGCCAGCTGCACCCGCTGCGGTTCGCCGAGCGGCCGGCCGTCCTCGTCCACGGCACGGACGGTGACCGCCGGCGTGGCTGCCGTGGGCACGACCTCCGAGTCGCCCGGACAGCGCCACAGGCAGCCGCCGACCAGGTTGGGGACGATCGCCAGGCCCCCGGCGACCAGCGCGAGGATCAGGAACAGGTGCAACCGCTTGCCCACCGCCGCCACGGCACGCTCCACTTAGTTAGGAAACTTTCCTAATAGTGGGAGCCATTCAGGTACGTGTCAATGGTGCTGGCCGTGCTCGAAGCCCGCCGACTCCGGACCGTGCAGCGGCCGCTCCAGGCGCTCCAGCACCGGCAGAGCCCTCCTCAGGTCGTCCAGGAACAGCTCCGCGAGGTCGCGGCCGAAGCCGTTGCGAACCACCACCCGCAGCGCCGCCAGGTCCGTCCGGTTGTCGGGAAAGGTGTAGGCCGGCACCAGCCAACCCGCCTGCCGCAGCGCCGCCGACACGTCGAACACCGAGTAGCGGGTGACCTCCTCGGACAGCGTGAAGGCGAACACCGGCAGCTCATCGCCCGCGGTCAGCAGCTGGAACGGCCCCAGCTTGCCGATCTCGCCGGCCAGCCAGGTCGCCACCTCCCGACAGGACAGCTGGACCCGGCGGTAGCCGTCGAAGCCCAGCCGCAGGAAGTTGTAGTACTGGGCGATCACCTGCGAGCCCGGGCGGGAGAAGTTCAGCGCGAAGGTCGGCATGTCGCCGCCCAGGTAGTTGACCCGGAACACCAGGTCCTCGGGCAGCGCGTCCCGGTCGCGCCAGATCGCCCAGCCGACGCCCGGGTAGACCAGGCCGTACTTGTGGCCGGAGGTGTTGATCGAGGCCACCCGGGGCAGCCGGAAGTCCCATTCCAGCCCGGGATCGCAGAACGGCGCGACCATCGCGCCCGAGGCCCCGTCCACGTGCACCGGGATGTCGTGGCCGGTCTCCTGCTGGAACTTGTCGAGGGCGGCGCAGATCTCGGCCACCGGCTCGTACGAGCCGTCGAAGGTGGAGCCCAGGATGGCCACCACGCCGATCGTGTTCTCGTCGCAGCGGGCCACCGCCTCGGCCGCCGACAGCGTGAACCGGTCGCCCTCCATCGGCACCAGCCGGGCCTCGACGTCCCAGTAGTTGGCGAACTTCTCCCAGCAGATCTGCACGTTGATGCCCATGACGATGTTGGGGCGATCCGTGGACTTCTTGGCAGCCCGGCGCTTGTGCTGCCAGCGGCGCTTGAAGGCCAGGCCGGCCAGCATGCAGGCCTCGCTGGAGCCCGTGGTCGAGCAGCCGACGGCCTGGACCGGGTCCTCGGCGTGCCAGAGCGCGGCCAGCATCCGCACGCAGCGGGACTCCAGCTCGGCGGTGCGCGGGTACTCGTCCTTGTCGATCATGTTCTTGTCGAACGTCTCGGACATCAGCCGCGCCGCCTGCGGCTCCATCCACGTCGACACGAAGGTGGCCAGGTTGAGCCGGGCGTTGCCGTCGAGCATCAGCTCGTCGTGCACCACCTGGTAGGCCAGCTCGGGATCGATTCCCTCGGCCGGCAGCACATCGCGCGCGATGCTCATCGGTTCGCGGGTGAACACGGGATTGACGTCGGTGCGCCGGCCGCTGTCGTCGGACGGATGCCTGAGACCCATGGCTGCCAACGCTAGTCCCGGACACGCGGGGTCGCTCAGCGCGAGAAAATAGGCCGTTCGGTTTAGTGTGATAGTCCGTTCGGTCCCCAGCGGGGAAGGAATTCGCCCATGGAGTCGACACCACGGACAAGCCTGCGGGCGTTGCTGGCCGGCGTCCTCGTCACGGCGATGGTCGCCGCCCCCACGCCCGCGTCCGCACAGCCGCTGGCCCATCCGCAGGACGACTATGCCGGATCCCAGATCGCCAAGCACGAGGGCACCGGGGGCGGGCCGCTGCTGGACGTCAGGGCCAACGACGACGTGCTCGGCCTGGACGTCGCCAGCTACCAGGGCACTGTGGACTGGGCCGCGGTGGTCCGCAACGGCGGCAAGTTCGCCTACAGCAAGGCAACCGAGGGCATCACCTACACCAACCCGTCCTTCGGCCAGCAGTACAACGGCTCCTACGCCGCCGGCCTGGCCCACGGGGCCTACCACTTCGCGCTGCCCGACGTCTCCGACGGCGCCACCCAGGCCAACTTCTTCGTCGACCACGGCGGCGCCTGGTCACGTGACGGCCGCACCCTGCCGCCCGCGCTGGACATCGAGTACAACCCCTACGGGGACACCTGTTACAAGCTCACGCCCGAGCAGATGACGGCCTGGGTCAAGGCCTTCAGCGACCAGATCTGGTACCGCACCGGCGTGCCGCCGACGATCTACACCAGCTACACGTGGTGGACGAAGTGCACGGGCAACTCCACCGTGGTGAGCCGGAATCCGCTGTGGATACCGCGATACGGCACCGATGTCGGCACGTTGCCCGGCGGCTGGACCACCCAGGCCATCTGGCAGTTCGCCGACAAGGGCACCTTCCCCGGCGACCAGAACCGGTTCAACGGCAACGGCGACAGGCTGCGCTCGTTCACACTGGGGTGAACCCCTTGTTACTGACTAACCAGATGCGCGACACCGGGGTTGACAGGTGGCGCAGACTACGTCTGACGGCCCCGAGCGACAACCCTGTCAGGCCAAGGTGTTCACCCCGACGACGTAATACCGCTACTCCGTATACGTGAGAAAATCACCGTCAATCTAGCCCAGGCGTGAATCTTCGTTCACACTTCACGCAACGTGGAGATTCCACGTGATCCGCTTCCCTGCGAGCAGATCGAGAGGTTCCACCATGAACACTCGGTTACTCCCGGCGGGCCGCGGCCGCCGCACGGCGGCGCTCATCGCCGCCGTGATCCTGTCCGTGGCCTTCGGCGCCGCCACCCCTGCCGGCGCCGCCACCACCACCGCGTGCGGTGGAAATCCCCCCGATTCCGTGCAGGACGCCACTCACAACCACACCATGGGCTCCCAGGTCGCGCGCCACCTCGGCCACCGCTGCGCCCCGCGGCCCACCTCGTTCGGGCCCGCCGCCGTCGTCTACGGCATGGACGTGAGCTCCTATCAGGGCAACGTCGACTGGCAGACCGCCTGGAACAACGGCGGGCGGTTCGCCTACATCAAGGCCACCGAGGGCACGTACTACCAGAACGCCTACTTCGCCCAGCAGTACAACGGTTCCTACGACGTCGGCATGATCCGCGGGGCCTACCACTTCGCCACGCCCAACACCACCGACGGCGCCACCCAGGCCAACTACTTCGTCGACCACGGCGGCGGCTGGTCCGGCGACGGCCGCACCCTGCCCGGCGCGCTGGACATCGAGTGGAACCCCAGCGGCGCCGAGTGCTACGGCAAGTCCGCCGGCGCCATGGTGCAGTGGATCCTCGACTTCAGCAACACCTACCACGCCCGCACCGGGACGTGGCCCATGATCTACACCGCCCAGCAGTGGTGGCAGGACTGCACCGGCAACGGCGGCGACTTCACCTCCACCAACCCCCTGTGGGTCGCCCGCTACGCCTCCAGCGCCGGCGTCCTGCCCTACGCCTGGGATTTCTACACCATCTGGCAGTACGCCGACTCCGGCACCTTCCCCGGCGACCAGGACGTCTTCAACGGCGCCTACGACCGCCTCCAGGCACTGGCCAACGGCTAACGGCCGTACCCGACCCCGGTGGCGGCAGGATCCCCTGGCGCCACCGGGGAATCTCAGTTCCCGGGCCCGCTGATGAATGCGGTCCACAGGTCGACTGCCTGCTCAAGGCCGAGCGCGGCAACCTTTTCCGGCGCGACTCCGACGGTGTGGATCAGCCGGTTCGCCAGCCAGTCGGGAACCGGGTCGAGTGGCGGCGGCGCTTCGACGACAACGCCGCCGGCCATCCGCCCGAGTCGTTCGATCACCGCGCCAAGCTCTAGATTCTCAACGCCCGTCCAGCAGCGGGCGGGCCGGGTCCCAGGTGTCGCCGGTGGCCGCGTCCTTGCGGCGGCGGGCGATACCGGAAAGTGCTTCCAGCACAACACGATTGCCCAGGGCGGCGGTGATCTCGGCGTGGTCGTACGGGGGCGAGACCTCCACGACTTCCACGCCCACAACGGGAAGCTGGTAGCAGAGCCGGCGGACGGCATCGAGCAGCTGGCGGGCGGAGAGGCCGCCGGGCTCGGGGGTGCCGGTCCCCGGCGCATGCCCGGGATCGCAGACGTCGACGTCCACGGAGAGGTAGACGCCGTCGCAGTCGTCGACCGCGATGGCGGATGCCTCGGTGAGGCACTCGTCGAGGCCTCGAGTGACGATCTCCGTCATCTCGTACGACCGCATGTGCTGCTGGGCCATCCAGTCCAGCGTCTCCGGCTCCGGCCAGTAACCCCGCAGCCCGAGTTGCAGGAACCGGTCGCCGCGGATGGCACCGCACTCCAGCAGCCGACGCATGGGTTGGCCGTGGCCGTAAAGGTGGCCGAATTCGATGTTGCCCGTGTCGGCGTGGGCGTCGAAGTGGATCATCGAGATGCGCCCGAAGCCGAAATGCCTTGCCACGCCACGGGCATCGGGCAGCGCGATGCTGTGGTCGCCGCCGAGCACCACGGGAATCGCGCCTGACGCCGTGATGGTGTGCACCGCCGCCTCGATGGCCGCGTGGCTGCCCATCTCGTCGCCGGCGTACATCTCCACGTCGCCGGCATCGAGCACCCGCAGGTCCTTCAGCGCATCCACACGCAGGGCCAGGCTGGGCCGGGAACCGTTGTGCCCCAGGTAATCCGTGGTGCGAATGGCCTGCGGCCCAAAACGAGTGCCGGGCCGGTGTGACGTGCCGCCGTCGTAGGGCGCACCCACGACAACAACATCGGCCTCCGCGAAGGAAGCCGGCTCGGCGAGATCACAGGGATCAACGCCGAGGAACGTCACATCCGGCCCGTACATCGCCCCATAGCGCATGGGGCGAAGCTAAGTCAGTCGAACAGCGCGGGCAAGGTGCCTTCCCAGGCCGTGCGCAGCTCGTCCAGGGGGTACGTCGCGAGGCCCTGGATCTCCAGCTCGGTCGACTCCTTGTCCACCACGCCGATGCGCACCCACGGCAGCTCCCGCGCCGTGCACATCTCGGTGAAGCGGAGCTCCTCGCTGCGCGGCACGGCGACCACGACACGGCCGGCCGACTCGGAGAACAGCTGCACGAACGGGTCGACACCCTCGGGCAGGATGATCCGCGCGCCGGTCTCGCCGAGCAGGCAGGACTCGACGATGGCCTGGGCCAGGCCGCCGTCGGACAGGTCGTGCGCGGCTGACAGCATGCCGTCGCGGGAACCCGCGACCAGCACCTCGGCCAGCAGCCGCTCCCGCTCCAGGTCGACCTGCGGCGGGCGGCCGCCGAGGTGGCCGTGCTCGACGTGCGCCCACTCGGAGCCGCCGAACTCGTCCCGGGTGTCGCCGAGCAGCAGCAGCGTCTCGCCCGGCTCCGTGCCGAAGCCGGTCGGGATGCGCCGGGCGACGTCGTCGATCACGCCGAGCACGCCGACCACCGGCGTGGGCAGGATCGCCGTGCTGCCGGTCTGGTTGTAGAAGCTGACGTTGCCGCCGGTGACCGGGATGCCCAGCTGCGCGCAGCCCTCGGCCAGGCCCTTGATGGCCTGCTCGAACTGCCACATCACGGCCGGGTCCTCGGGCGAGCCGAAGTTCAGGCAGTCGGTGACCGCCAGCGGCGTCGCGCCGGTCGAGGCCACGTTCCGGTACGCCTCGGCCAGGGCCAGCTGCGCGCCCTGGTACGGGTCCAGCTTGCAGAACCGGCCGTTGCAGTCGGTGGACAGCGCCACGCCGCGGCCGGTCTGCTCGTCGACCCGGACCATGCCCGAGTCGGCCGGCTGGGCCAGCACGGTGTTGCCCCGCACGTACCGGTCGTACTGCTCGGTCACCCAGCGCTTGGACGCCAGGTTGGGCGAGGAGATCATGCGCAGCAGCAGGGCCCGCAGGTCCTCGGCTGACGAAGGCCGGGTCAGCGACTCGGGACCGTTGACCTGCAAGGCGTCCTGGTCGGCCGGGCGCTCGATCGGACGGTGGTAGACCGGACCCTCGTGGGCCACGGTGCGCGGCGGCACGTCCACCACGACCTGGTCGTGCCAGGTGATGACCAGGCGGTCCCCGTCGGTCACCTCGCCGACCTCGGTGGCGATGACGTCCCACTTGCGGCACACCGCCATGAAGGCGTCCACATCGGACGGCTTCACCACGGCCATCATGCGTTCCTGGGACTCCGACGACAGCACCTCGGCCGGCGTCATTCCCGTGGCGCGCAACGGAACCCGGTCCAGCCAGACGTGCATGCCGCCGTCGCCGGCGCTGGCCAGCTCGCTGGTGGCGCAGGACAGGCCCGCGCCGCCGAGGTCCTGGATGCCGACCACGATGCCCTCGCGGTACAGCTCCAGGCAGCACTCGATGAGCACCTTCTCGGTGAACGGGTCGCCCACCTGCACGCTCGGCAGCTTCTTGCGACCGGCGCCGCCCTCATCGCCCGAGAACGAGTCGCTGGCCAGCACCGAGACGCCGCCGATGCCGTCGAGGCCGGTGCGCGCGCCGAACAGGATGACCTTGTTGCCGGTGCCGGAGGCGTGGGCGAGGTGCAGGTCCTCGACCCGCAGCGCGCCGATGCAGCCCGCGTTGAGCAGCGGGTTGCCCGCGTAGCTGGCGTCGAAGACCAGCTCGCCGCCGATGTTGGGCAGGCCGAGGCAGTTGCCGTAGCCGCCGACGCCGGCCACCACGCCGTGCAGCACACGCCGGGTGTCGGGGGCGTCGGCCGGGCCGAAGCGCAGCGGGTCGACCACGGCGATCGGGCGGGCGCCCATGGCCATGATGTCGCGGACGATGCCGCCGACGCCGGTGGCCGCGCCCTGGTAGGGCTCCACGTAGGACGGGTGGTTGTGGCTCTCCACCTTGAAGGTGACCGCCCAGCCGTCGCCGATGTCGACCACGCCGGCGTTCTCGCCGATGCCGGCCAGCATCTTGGCCCGCATCTCCTCGGTGGTGGTCTTGCCGAAGTAGGCGAGGTGGATCTTGGACGACTTGTACGAGCAGTGCTCGCTCCACATCACCGAGTACATGGCCAGCTCGGCGTCCGTCGGCCGGCGGCCGAGGATGTCGCGGATGCGCTGGTACTCGTCGTCCTTCAGACCCAGCTCGCGGTACGGCTGAGCGTGCTCCGGCGTCGAGGCCGCGTGCTCGACCGTGTCGATGAGGTTGTCGGTCGTCGTCACGCCGCCACCAGGGTGTCGAGAGCGGACAGGAACAGGCCAAGGCCGTCGTCCGACGGGCCGGTCAGCGCGTCGATCGCGTGCTCGGGGTGCGGCATCAGGCCGACCACGCGCCCGTTGGCGCTGGTGATGCCGGCGATGTCGTTGAGCGCGCCGTTCGGGTTGCCGCCGACGTAGCGGAACGCCACCCGGCCCTCGCCCTCCAGCTCGTCCAGCACGTGCTGGTCGGCCACGTAGCAGCCCTCGCCCGACTTCAGCGGGATCAGGATCTCCGCGCCCTGGTCGAACCGGCTCGTCCAGGCCGAGGTGCTGTTGTCCACCCGCAGCCACTGGTCGCGGCACACGAAGTGCAGGCCCTTGTTGCGGATCAGCACGCCCGGCAGCAGGCCGGCCTCGCACAGGATCTGGAAGCCGTTGCAGATGCCCAGCACGGGCAGACCCTGCTTGGCCGCCGCGATCACCTCGGACATCACCGGCGCGAACCGGGCGATCGCCCCGGCCCGCAGGTAGTCGCCGTAGGAGAAGCCTCCCGGCACCACGACCGCGTCCACGCCCTTGAGGTCGGCGTCCGCGTGCCAGAGCGCCACCGACTGCGCGCCCGACCGGTCCACCGCCCGGGCCGCGTCCTGGTCGTCGAGCGTGCCGGGGAAGGTGATGACCCCGATGCGCGCGGTCACGACTCCACCCGCCGCACGACCCAGTCCTCGACGACCGGGTTGGCGAGGAAGGTCTCGGCGATCTTGGCGAGCGTGGCGTCGTCGACCGAGTCGTCGACCTCCAGCTCGAAGTGCTTGCCTTGGCGAACGCTGCCGATGCCGGCGAATCCGAGGCGGGGCAGCGCATTGGCCACCGCCTGACCCTGCGGGTCGAGGATTTCGGGCTTGGGCATGACGTCGACGACGACTCGGGCCACTGAGGATGCTCCCGGTGCGGAGGGGTCGCGGTACCCGCAGAGCCTACCTGACCTGGGTGAAGTCGATGGACACCCGCCGAACGCCCGGTTAACGTCACATCCGTCGAGGCCCCGTAGGCCGAGGAAGTGAGCCCAGCCAACGTCCGGACGGTCGACGGCTGGGCGTCGCGCTATCGGGGGAACGAAGTGGTCACGGGGCTGCCGGTCGGCTAAAGTGACACTTGCCGAGGCCCCGTAGGCCGAGGAAGTGAGCCCGATCCCCAGCCGGACGACTGGCGGTCGGGCTTTGCGCTGTTCAGAGGTCGATTCGCCGGACGCAGTCGAGCAGCGGCTGGATCCGACGAAGCCAGTCCTCGCCCGCCCCGACGCACCATGCGATGGCGTCCGGCAGCCACAACAGCGGGTCCTCGTGGGGGCGCAGGTGCTCGTAGGTGAGACCGGCGTCACTGGGCCGCTTACCCAGCACGTCGCGCAATGCCCGCTCGTCGTCCTTGTCCCTGCCCTGCCGACTCTCCAGCACCAGACGCTGCACGTCCCGCTCTGTGAAGTCGGCCATCATCCGCCGCAGACATGCCTCTCGCGCCCGCGCCTCCGGCCCGCGGCAGCTGTACACCAGGCCACGCGCGCTCGACTCCACGATCCGGGCCAGCACCTCCCTCCTGCGGGAATCCCGCTCGTCCTTGAAGTGGATCCGGCGCTGACCCGGCAGACACAGCTTCCTGAGGCTTGCCCTCACCACGGAGAGCTCGGCGGGGTCCAGCAGTGCGACGGCAACCAGGTAGTTGCCACCGCGGCGGGACTCGTCGACGAAGGCGTGCACACTCACCGATCAGTGATCGACTTCTGGTGACTTGAGCTGAATCGATCGACCGGTTAGATCTTCGGCGTTCGCCCAGCGCGAGAGGGGTGGCGTGGGGGCGGGGCCGGGTCGAGGGTGGGGCCATGCGACTTCTGGTTCTGGGTGGAACGGTGTTCGTCGGCCATGCGGTGGCGGCGGAGGCGCTGCGCAGGGGGCACGAGGTGGTGTGCGCGGCCCGGGGCACGAGCGGGGCGGTGCCGGACGGCGCGGAGCTGGTGCCGGTGGAGCGGGACGCGCCGGACGGGCTGGCGGCGGTGGCCGGGGAGCGCTTCGACGCGGTGGTGGACGTGGCGAAGATCTCGCATCCGTGGGTCCGGGACGCGGTGCGGGTGCTCGGGCCGAACGCGGGGCACTGGACGTTCGTCTCGACGATCAGCGTGTACGCGGACATGGAGAAGGTGTCCGAGGACCTGCTGGAGCCGCTGTACGAGGACGGCCGGGACGACTTGGCGCGGTACGGCGGGATCAAGGTGGCCAACGAGGGGGAGGTCCGCGAGCACCTGGAGGACCGGGCCTTCATCGTGCGGCCGGGTCTGATCACGGGCCCGGGCGACGGCAGCGACCGGTTCGGATACTGGCCGGGGCGGTTCGCCCGCGGCGGCCGGGTGTTGCAGCCGGCCGGTGAGGGGGCGATGAGCCAGCACATCGACGTCCGGGACCTGGCCGAGTGGATCGTGACGGCCAGTGAGAACCGCCTCGTCGGCACGTATGACGCCATCGGGCCGTCGCGGCCGCTGGACGAGGTTCTCGACGGGATCAGGGAACTCGTGGCCCCGGCCGGCACCGAGGTCGCGCCGGTTTCCTCGGAAGCGTTGCTGGCCAACGAAGTCCAGTACTGGGCCGGCCCGAGGTCGTTGCCGCTGTGGCTGCCGCCGAACTACGCCGGCATGACGGCCCGCGGCACGGCGGCGTCCGAGGCGGCGGGACTGACGTTCCGGTCGTTCGAGGACCAGGTGCGCGGGGCGCTGGCCGAGGAGGAGCAGCGGGGCGTCGACCGGGAGCGCAAGGCTGGGCTCACACCCGCGCAGGAGAAGGAGATCCTGGACCGACTCCAGGCATAGGCTGGTTGGACACGTAGCGAAGGAGCCATCGATGCATATCGTCCACTTCGGACACGCGTGCGTGCTGCTCGACACGGGGTCGGCCCGGATCATGATCGACCCGGGCACGCTGTCCACCGGCTTCGAGCAGACCGAGGGCCTGGACGCGGTGCTGATCACGCACCAGCACGCCGACCACATCGACGAGGCCAAGCTGCCGGCCCTGCTCGCGGCCAACCCGGGCGCCAAGCTCGTGGTGGACCCGGACACCGTCGGCATCGTCCAGAAGCTGGGCCTCGACCACATCGTGGCAGGAGTCGGCGACAAGCTGACCTTCGGCGGCACGACCGTGGACGTGATCGGCGGCGAGCACGCCGAGATCTACGAGGGCAAGCCGGGCATCACCAACGCCGGTTACCTGGTCGACGACGGCGCTTTCCTGCACCCGGGCGACTCGCTGGTGCGCCCGGGCCGGGACCTGGACGTGCTGGGTGTGCCGGTGTCCGCGCCGTGGCTGAAGATGGGCGAGGCGCTGGACTACGTGCGCGAGGTCAAGCCGCGCGTGGCCATGCCCATCCACGAGGGCGTGAACTCCGACCTCGGCAACATGTTGGTGCTGAACTGGCTCAAGATGACCAAGCCGGAGGGCACCGAGGTCGTGAAGCTAGCTCACGGCGAGGCGACGAAGGTGTAGTCCCGCGTAGGTCATCGGTTCGGCGCCGTGGTGCAGGGCGATGTCGATCGCGTCGAGCACCGCCTGCCGCGGCCCGGGCCGGACCAGGTCGCCGGCGTCCACCGCGATGCGGACCAGTCCGCCGCGGCGGGCCGCCCGCGCCACGCCGAGCACCAGCGCCCAGCACAGCCACTGCTCGCCGCGCTCGGTGCGGGCCAGACCGTGCACACGGCCCGGGATGACGACGCCGTTGTGCAGGTCCCGCACCGCCGTCACGTCCGCGCAGAGCCGGAAACCGTGGCGGCGCAACGCGATCAGCGTGCCGTTGGAGGCCAGCCAGCGCGGCGGGGCGAAGTAGTCGGTACGCAGGTCCAGCCGTTCGAGCAGGGCTCGGGCCGCGACCAGGCGCAGGTTCGCCTCGTGCGCGGGCAGCGCGGCGAACTCGGCCTGGCGGCGGATCACCAGCGTCCGCCGGCACGGGTCGAGGTCGTGGTCGAGGCCGTGCAGCACGACGGCGTCGCCGCCGGCGGCTCGGCTGCGGACCCACCGCAGTGCGGGCGAGTCCGCCGACTGCCGGTCCACCCGCGGGGCGACCAGCAGCGACAGGGGCACCCCGCGCGAATCCAGCTCGGCGGCCACTCCGGTGGCCTGAGCGAGCGTTCGGGCGTTGATGCCGGACAGCGAGACAACCAGCCGGGAGCTCACCCGTTAAGTGCGCAGCACCGGCATGGCCCTGGCCTGACGGTGAGGTGTCGCGTCGGCGAACCCTGTCAGAACCGTTGGCCGGTGACCCTTTCGTAGGCCTCCACGTACTTCGCCCTGGTCGCCGCCACGACGTCGTCGGGCAGCGGCGGGGGCGGGGTGTTCGACTTGCGGTCCCAGCCCGACTCCGACGAGGTCAGCCAGTCGCGGACGTACTGCTTGTCGTACGAGGGCTGCACGCGGCCGGCCTCGTACCCCTCCGCCGGCCAGTACCGGGACGAGTCCGGGGTGAGCACCTCGTCGCCCAGCACGATGTGCCCCGCCGCGTCACGGCCGAACTCCAGCTTGGTGTCCGCGAGGATGACGCCCGCCTTCTCCGCGATCTCCGCCCCGCGCCGGTACACCGCCAGCGTCAGGTCCCGCAGCTCGGCCGCCGTCTCCGCGCCCTGCTCGGCCATCTGCTCGAAGGTGATGTTCTCGTCGTGCTCGCCCAGCGGCGCCTTGGTCGCCGGCGTGAAGATCGGCTCCGCCAGCTTCGACGCCTCGACCAGCCCCGCCGGCAGCTCGACGCCGCACACCGCCCCGGTGCTCTTGTAGTCCACCAGGCCGGAGCCCGTCAGGTAGCCGCGGGCCACGCACTCGAACTGCACCATGTCCAGGCTCCGCACCAGCAGCGCCCGGCCCCGCACCTCGTCCGGGATCCGCTTGTCGTCGTCCGAGACCAGGTGGTTGGGCACGATGTCGCCCAGCGCCTCGAACCAGAACACGCTCATCGCGGTCAGCACCGCGCCCTTGTCCGGGATCTCCGTGGGCAGCACCCAGTCGTAGGCCGAGATCCGGTCGGACGCCACCAGCAGCAGCAGTTCGTCGTCCACCCGGTAGAGCTCGCGAACCTTGCCGGCGGCGATCTGCGCGTAGTCAGTGAGAACGGGCACGACCGGCAGCCTACGTGCTCACTTCATCGCCCGTTCGAGTGAACCCGGGGCAGTCGCCCTAACACGTCCGGAGCAGCCACATATTGATCCCGCATGAGTGTTCCCGCTGACCCCGCCCCTTCGGCGCTGGCTCGCTGGTGGTGGCAGACGCCGATGTGGTCGCGTCTGGTCACCTCGCTGGGCGGCGGACTGGCCGCGCTCGCGGTCCTCACCGGCGTGTTCGGGTCGACCGCGCCCGCGGCGCCACCCGCTAGCCCGCAGCCCGTCGTCGCCACCATCACCGCCAGCGCGACGACCACCAGCACGACCACGGTCAGCAGCACCACGCCGACCACCACGACCACCGAGTCGACGACCACGACCACGGAACCGCCGACCATCACGACGGAGGCGCCCGCGCCGCCGCCTCCGGTCACGCACCAGCCGGCACCGACCACCCATCAGCCGGCGCCGCCGCCACCGACCCATGCCCCCGCGCCGCCGCCGAGCGAACCCGTCTACGTGACCCCCGGGGCGTTCTGCTCGACCGAGGGGGCGACCGGGGTCACCAAGACCGGCAAACCCATGGTGTGCACGCGAACGGCGACCGACTCGAGGCTTCGCTGGAGGGCGGCATGACCATGCGACTCCCCGCCGGTGGCACGCCACGCGGCTTGTGCCCCAACGGAATCGTGCGCACCACCGGCTGGCTCCAGGTCGAGGGGACGCCGATCAGCTCCGGGCTCTGGGCCGTGCTGGCCGGTCTCTTCCTCACCGTGCCGTTCGGGGTGCCGTGGCTGCCCTTTCTCTTCGCCGCGCTGGCCTTCGCCGGGTGGAAGGCGTGGACCCTGTGGGTGCGGCCGTCGTCCCGGGCGCGGAACCTGGAGCCCAAGCCGGCGGCGGAGCTGCTGCCCGGCGAGTGGTTTCGGCTCTACGGCACGGCCGGGCCGGTCGGCGCGGTCGACGCGCTGCAACTGGATCCGGATGGCTGGCTGCGGGTGTGGCTGCACGGCGGGCGGGAGCTGACGATGGCGCCGGGTTACCCGGTGCGGCCGGTGGAGCTGCGCGACTAGGTGCGCGGTCACCCGGCCGTTCGAGTGAAGCCAGCGGCGGTCACGAAACAACGGCCAGCGGGTGGCGTATTCACCCCGCATGACCGCGCGACTGCCCGACGGCCGAACGCCGCGCGGGTTGCGTCCCAACGGGATGGTGCGGACGACGGGGTGGCTGCAGTTCGGGCCGGTGCCGGTCAGCTCCGGGGTGTGGCCGGCGCTGGGGTCGGGCCTGCTGGCGCTGCCGATCGACGTGCCGTGGCTGCCGTTGCCGTGCGCGGCAGCCGGTTTCCTGCTGTGGGAGGTGTGGATCCGTTACGTGCAGCCAAGTTCACGCGTGGTCAACTTGGAGTCGACGCCGGCGTCGGAGCTTCGGCCGGACGACTGGTTCCGGCCGTACGGCGGCATCGGGCCGGCCGCGCAGGTGGCGCGCACCAGGCCGGAGCCGGACGACCTGGTGCGGATCACGCTGCGCGGCGGCCGGGAGCTGACGCTGGCCCCGAACTACCGGGTCAGGCGGGTTCTGCTGCGCAGCTAGCCAGGTCCGACCACCGGGCGACCTCGACGGCGTCGCCGACGGAGATGACGCCGGGGCGCAGCACGACGGCCTTCATGCCGAACGTGACCCCGCCCTCGGGGTCGCGCCGGTACTGGGCCAGCGACCGGATCGGCTCGGGCCCGGCGCGGCGGCCGGTGTCCTGGTCGACCATGGGCACCGCGCAGCGCACGCAGACCTTGGCGTAGCCGAACTCGGCGTCCCCGATGCTCATCCGGCGCACCCGGTCCTCGGTGTGCGGCTCGGGCCAGCCGCTGACCACGATGTTCGGCCGGAACCGGTTCATCGGCACCGGCTCGGCGCCGCGAGCCAGGATCCGCTCGTTGAGGCCGTCCAGCGAGGCCAGCGAGGTCACCAACAGCGCGTGGGCGTCGGCGAATCCGACCAGCCCCTCGACCTCGCCGCCGGACGGCCGGACGTGCTCCGGCGGCAGGCCGACCAGCCGGGACTCCTCGCCCAGCACCTCGCTGAACCAGTCCGCAGCCGCCTGGCCCTGGTCGACGCCGACGCCGTCCCACTTGTGCACGCGTACCGGACGACGCTGGCCCTCCGGCACGACATCGAGCACCAGGTCCTCGACGTCCGGGGCCGACACGCGCAGCTGGCCGTCGACCACGGCGGGATGCACCACGGCCAGTCGCGGCTCATTGCGCTGGCTGCGGAACACGCCCTCGGCGTCGACGACCATCCACGCCCGGTCGTGCCGCAGCCCGGTCGGGGTGACGACGGCGCTGCGCGTCGTCGTGCCGGCGCAGCCCTTGATCGGGTAGCTGACCACGGCCGAGACCTCGACGCTCGCTGTGCTCGATGGTTCGCTCGCAAGCTCGCTCACAGGATCGGCTCCGGCACGTACCCGGTGGCGTCCGGGAACCGCTCCAGCGACTTGGCGATCTCCGCGGCCACCGCGTCGACCTGGGCCCCGGCCACGCCGGTGAAGGACAGCCGGTCGGCCAGCAGCTCGTCCAGCCCGGCCCGGTCCAGCGGGATGCGCTCGTCGGCGGCCAGCCGGTCCAGCAGGTCGTTGCGCTCAAGGCCCTGCTCGCGCATGGCCAGCGCCACCGCGACGGCGTTCTCCTTGATCGCCTCGTGCGCGGTCTCGCGGCCGACACCAGCCCGCACCGAAGCCATCAGTACCTTGGTCGTGGCCAGGAACGGCAGGTACCGGTCCAGTTCACGGGCGACGACGGCCGGGTAGGCGCCGAACTCGTCCAGCACGGTCAGCATGGTCTCCAGCAGGCCGTCCAGCGCGAAGAACGCGTCCGGCAGCGCGACCCGGCGCACCACCGAGCAGGACACGTCGCCCTCGTTCCACTGGTCGCCGGCCAGCTCCCCGGTCATCGCCAGGTAGCCGCGCAGGATCACGGTCAGGCCGTTGACCCGCTCGCAGGACCGCGTGTTCATCTTGTGCGGCATCGCGCTGGACCCGACCTGGCCCGGCTTGAAGCCCTCGGTGACCAGCTCGTGCCCGGCCATCAGCCGGATGGTCTTGGCCAGGCTCGACGGCGCGGCGGCCAGCTGCACCAGCGCGGACAGCACGTCGAAGTCCAGCGACCGCGGATAGACCTGGCCGACGCTGGTCAGCACCCGGCGGAAGCCCAGGAACTCGGCCACCTTGTGCTCCAGCTCGGCCAGCTTGGCCGCGTCCCCGCCCAGCAGGTCCAGCATGTCCTGAGCCGTGCCGACCGGGCCCTTCACGCCACGCAGCGGGTAGCGCTCCAGCAGGTCGTCCAGCCGCCCGAACGCCACGTGCAGCTCGTCGGCGGCGGTCGCGAACCGCTTGCCCAGGGTGGTGGCCTGCGCCGCCACGTTGTGCGAACGGCCGGCCATCACCAGGTCGGAGTGCTCGACCGCGAGCCGGGCCAGCCGGGCCAGCAGCGCGGCCGCCTTGCCCCGGATGAACTCCAGGGACTGCCGGATCTGCAGCTGCTCGACGTTCTCGGTGAGGTCGCGGGAGGTCATGCCCTTGTGCACCTGCTCGTGGCCGGCCAGGGCGTTGAACTCCTCGATGCGGGCCTTCACGTCGTGCCGGGTGACCCGCTCGCGCTCGGCGATGGAGGCCAGGTCGACCTGCTCCAGCACCCGCTCGTAGTCGGCGACGGCCGTCTCCGGCACGTCGATGCCCAGTTCGGCCTGCGCGGTGAGCACGGCCAGCCACAGGCGGCGCTCCAGCACGACCTTGTGTTCCGGCGACCAGAGGCCGACCAGCTGGGCCGAGGCGTAGCGGCCGGCGAGCACGTTGGGGATGAGCGGCTTGGTCGTCACGTATCCAGAGCTTAATGCGCCGCCAGGTCGGGCATGACCGACAGGAGCATCCGCCGGGCCGCCGCCCGCGGATCGGGATGCACCTCGATCAGGGCGTTGACCACGGCCCCGTCGACCACGGAGATCAGCTGGTCGACCCGTTCGTCGTCCATCCGGACGCCGCCGGCGGTGAGAATCTCCAGCAGCAACTGGTGCAGCTCGCCGCCCATCTGCCGCATCAGCGGCCGCAGATAGGGCCGCCGACCGGTGCCGACCAGCCGCTCGTAGCGCAGCATGACGGCCTGCATGTCGCTGTCCTTGACCAGCAGGTCCAGCGCGAACTCGATGACATCGTCCGGCTCGCCGGCCTGCATCCGGGCCAGCCGCTCGCGGCCCGCGACCAACTCGGCCCGGCCCGCGTGCTCGACGGCGGCCTCGATCAGCTCGTCGAGCGAGTCGAAGTAGTACGTGGTGGAGGCCAGCGGCATGCCGGCCCGCTCGGCGACGGCCCGGTGCCGGATGGCGTCGAAGCCGCCCTCGGTGAGCAGTGCCGCGGCCGCGGCGACCAGTTCGTGGCGGCGGCGCTCCCCCTTGGGAGTGCTGGCGGCGGTCATGCCGAGCGATGGTGCCAGTGCTCAGTACCGGGCCGCGAGCCGGGCCGCGATGTCGCCGAGCTGGTTCACGTACGGACCAGCCGCCGAGCCGTTCATCGGCAGCGTGGCCAGCGTCAGCGCGCCGCCGTTATGGGTCTTCACGGTGACCGAGTTGCCCTTGCTGACCTTCACGGCCGGCTTGGCCCCGGTGCTGGGGTCGTCGGCCACCGTCGAGGGCACCAGGACCAGCTCTAGCTTGCCGGAGTTGGAGCCGTCCGTGAGCTCGAAGGCCACGCCGTTGGAACCGGTTGGGCAGCTCACGTCGGCCGCCTGCGCCGCCGTGCCGGTGATGATCGGCAGCTCGGTCACCAACGCGGCGGCCAGGGCCTGGTCGGCCGGCCCGCAGTTGGCGCCGCCGCCGGTCTCCGTGCTGTTCGGCTCGGCCTTGCCGCCGCCGGGGCCGGCGTGGTTGGTGTCGAAGCCCGGGTTCAATGACATCGGGGAGGTCGCGTTGGGCGAGGCCACGTCGCCGCCGGCACTGGTCATGGCCGACTCGCCGCCGAACGGCCGGACCAGCAGCAGCACGCCGCCGATGAGCACCACGCCGATGGCCACGCCGGCGCCGGTCTGCAAGCGCTTGCGGGCCTGCGCCGTCGCCCGCTTGGAGGCGACCAGGACGTCCTGGGTGTCGAAGGACGGCGGTGGCACGTCGCCGACCGCGTCACGGAACTTCTCGGCTAGCTGCTTGTCATCCATCAGTTCATCCACCTCCCCGTCCCGGTCACGTCGCCGGCCGCAGATCGTCGAGCACGTCCCCCAGCTCCGCCCGCAGCGTCTCTAGCCCGCGCGCGGTCTGGGACTTCACGGTGCCCTCGGTGCACCGGAGGACCTTCGCCGCCGCGGCGACGTCCAGCCCCTCCAGGAACCGCAACACCAGCACCGCCCGCTGGCGCGGGGGCACCTTGCGCAACCCGTCGAGCAGCACGTGCCTGGTGGCGACCGCGTCGCCGATCTCGGTCGCGGCCGTCGGGGTGTCGGGCAGCTGGTCGGTGAACCGCTCCCGGCGCCACGGGCGGCGCGACTCGTCGATCACCGCGCGCACCACCGTCCGGCGGACGTAGGCGTCCAGGGCCTCCCGGTCCCTGATCTTGTTCCACTTCCGGTGCAGCGCGACGAACGCGGTCTGGGCGAGATCGTCCGCACGGTGCCAGTCGCCGCACATCAGGTACGCGGTTCGGCGCACGGCATCGCGCCGGGCCACGAAGTACTCCGCGAACTCCTGCTCGTCGCGCTGGTCCACGCGGGCTCTCTCTGCTCAACGTGTCGACACCTACCGGACGGAAAGGTCGGCCTCTACGGTTGCACGCCCGCCGTGACGTCCGCCATACGGGTGGGTGCAGGGGGTCAAGCCGGCATGTGGTGTGATCCGACCGTGACCCAGCAGCCGCTGCTCGACTTCCGCTCGGACACCGTGACCAAGCCGGACGAGGCGATGCGCGCCGCGATGGCCTCCGCCGAGGTGGCCGATGACGTGCTCGAACGCGACCCCACGATGCATGCGCTCGAAGAACGGGTGGCCGGGCTGCTCAACACCGAAGCCGCGCTGTGGGTGCCCAGCGGGAGCATGGGCAACCTGATCGCGCTGTTCCTGCACCTGCGCCGCGGCGACCGTTTCCTGGCCGCGCACGGGTCTCACGTGCTGGACAACGAGCTCGGCACCGCCGCGTGGATCGCCGGCGGCATGCCGCATCCGATGGACTGGGATGCCGGCCCCGGCCGGATGTCGGCCGCGGCCATCCACGACATCGCCGGCAGCGAGCCGAGCTACCACGGCCTGAACACCACGCTGCTGTCGCTGGAGAACACCCACAATGCCGCCGGTGGCACCGTCATGCCGCTGGAGGAGCACATGCAGCTCATCGCGGCCGCGCGGGAATGCCGGCTGCGCGTGCACCTCGACGGGGCCCGGCTGTGGAACGCCTCCGTGGCGCTGGGCGTCGCGCCGTCCGAGCTGACGGTCGGCGTGGACACCGTTCAGGTCTGCCTGAGCAAGGGCCTCGGCGCGCCGGTCGGCTCGGTCGTCGCCGGCACCGAGGATTTCGTCACCGAGGCGCGGCGGGTGCGCAAGATGCTGGGCGGCGGCGTGCGGCAGGGCGGCATCCTGGCCGCGGCCGGGCTGATCGCGCTGGACCGCGTCGACGCGCTGGCCGACGACCACGTCAACGCCAAGCTGCTGGCCGAGGGCCTCAACGAGCTGGGCTGGAGCGTGCGGGAGCCCGAGACCAACATCGTGCTGGCCGCGGTGCCCGATGTGCGCAACGCCGTCAAGATGCTGGGACGGCTGGGCATCCAGACCGGGCCGATGGCCGGCCAGGTCCGCTTCGTCACGCACCGGGACGTCAGCACCGCCGACGTCAAGGAGACCCTGCACCGGATCGGGAGCGCGAGTTGACCTGGCTCGTCTTCGACTACGGCGGCGTGATCAGCCAGCACACGCAGGCCATTCCGGCGATGGCGGCGCACGTCGGCGCCTCGGCCGAGGCCTTCGAGCCGGGCTACTGGTCCGAGCGCGAGGCCTACGACCGTGGCCGGCCGGACCTCGACTACTGGCGGGCCGTCTGCGCGCACGTCGGCGTGGACGTGGACGAGAAGCTGTCCGAGGACCTGACCCGGATGGACATCGAGGGCTGGTTGCCCACCGACGACAAGACGGTGAAGCTGCTCGACCGGCTGGCCGGCGCGGGCGCCCGGCTGGCGCTGCTGTCCAACGCCCCCAGCTCCTTCGGCCGGGTCGCCGAGCGCCAGCCGTGGGCCGAGCGCTTCACGCACCTGGTCTTCTCCGCCGACCTGTTCATGGCCAAGCCGGATGTCGAGATCTACGCCGCCCTGGTCGGCAAACTGGGGGCCAGGGCGGCGGACTGCCTGTTCGTCGACGACCGTCAGACCAATGTGGACGGTGCGGTCGCCGCCGGGCTGACCGCCCACCTCTGGACGTCGGCCGACGAGCTGGCCGACACCCTGGTCAGGTTCGGGACTTGTTCTTGATCGCGCCGTAGACCGCGGTGGCGACGAACAGGATGCCCCCGATGATCGCCAGCCAGAACAGACCCTTGAGCAGTGCGCCGAGCACGGTGATCGCGAGCCACGCGATCAGCAGGACGGCGATGATGCCAACGAACACCATGACGGACTCCTTCATCAGCTTGCCTTGAACCCAAGCCTGCCATCCGGGTCCGGCACTTGGCGGGTTTTCGGAGCTAGATCAGGGACAGATCAGGGTCGCCCTGAGTGATACCCCGGCAGCCAGCTCCCGAGGCGGTCGAGGGCCCGCTCCATGTCCAGCATGGAGCCGGCGAAGGAGAGCCGGACGAACCGGTCGCCGTGCACCGGGTCGAAGTCGACGCCGGGCACGATGGCCAGGCCCGTCTCGGTCAGCAAACGCTTGCACCAGGCCATCGAGTCATCGGTCAGGTGCGAGACGTCGGCGTACACGTAGAACGCGCCGTCGGCCGGGGCCAGCCTGTCGATGCCCAGGTCGGCCAGGCCCTTCACCAGCAGGTCCCGGTTGGCCCGGTAGCGCTGCACATGCGCGTCCACCTCGGCGTACGACTGCGGCGAGAACGCCTCGACCGCCGCGTACTGGCTCGGCGCGGGCGGACACAGCGTGAAGTTGCCGGTAAGGCGGTCGACCGGCCGGACCAGCTCCGCCGGGGCCAGCATCCAGCCCAGCCGCCAGCCGGTCATGGAGAAGTACTTGGAGAAGCTGTTCACCACGATCGCCTCGCGGGAGGTCTGCCAGGCGCTCTCCAGCGGCTCGCCGTAGCTGATGCCGTGGTAGATCTCGTCGCTGATCAGGCGGACGCCGGTGTTTTCACACCACGTGGCGATCTCCGCCAGCCGGGCCGCGTCCAGCACCGTGCCGGTCGGGTTGGCCGGGCTGGCCAGCACCAGGCCCTGGATGGGGCCCAGCGTTGTCAGCATCTCCACCGTCGGCTTGAAGTCGACCTCGGGGCCACACGGCAGGTCCACGACCTCGCAGCCCAGGGCGGCCAGGATGTTGCGGTAGGCGGGATAGCCCGGCCGCGGCAGCGCCACCCGGTCGCCGGCGTCGAAGGCCGCCAGGAACGCCGACAGGAAGGCCCCGGACGAGCCCGTCGTCACGATCACCGACTCCGGCGCCACGTCCAGGTCGTAGCGGCTCCTGTAGTGCCCGGCGATGGCTTCCCGCAGCTCGGGGATGCCCAGCTGCTGGGTGTAGCCGAACGGCTGGGTCTCCAGGGCCCGGTGCGCCGCGGCCAGCACCGGCGCCGGGGCGGGCGTGGACGGCTGCCCCGCCGCCAGCGACAACACATCACCGTGGGTCCGCTGGCGCTCGGCGGCAGCGGACACCACGTCCATCACGTGAAACGGCGGCACATCCGCGCGCCTGGCGACGACCATGCCGCCAGGTTAGTAGCCCTGGTACGCCCCTCCGTGCGACATGGCCCGGATACCCGGCACGTTGGACACCGAGCCGTAGCGGGCGATCGAGTAGCGGACGCCGGCGATGATGTTGTCCACCGGGTTGTAGATGTCGTCGTGGCCGGGCAGCTTGTTCGACTGGAACGTGGAGTCGATGCACTGCATCAGGCCCTTGGACGGGTGGCCCGCCTTGGCATTGGAGTCCCACAGGTTGATCGCCTGCGGGTTGCCGCCGGACTCGTGCTGGATGATCGCCCAGATGTCGTTCTCGCTCATCTTCGAGGTGTCGACGCCGTTCTCCTGGAGGATCTTCATCGCCTCGTCGATCCACTCCTTGACCTGGCCCTGCGGGGCCGGGCCGCCACCACCGGGCGGGCCGCCGCTGGGGCCGAGGCCGCCGCCACCGCCGCCACCATCACCCCCGCCGCCGCCTCCGCCGGCTCCGCCTCCGTCATGGCCGCCGCCACCCCCGCCTCCGCCGCCGGAGTGCTGGGTCTCGGTGGCGGTGGTGGTCGGATTGGGCTCGGGCTTGGCCTTCCAGTCGAGGGTGCGGCCGGGGCCGGGCACGAAGGTCTGCTCGCCCGGGGCGGGCAGCGCGGAGAACTTGGAGCCGATGAAGGTCGCGCCCTTGAGCTGGTTGAGAGCATTGCTCAGCTCGTTGTCGGCCGTGGCGACGGTCTTCTGCACATCGCCCTTGGCCGCGGCGCACAGGGGCTCGATCGCCGCCTCGCGCTCGCCGTCCTTGGGCTGCGGGTGTGCCGCGTCCCAACTGCGGACCTCGCCCAGCAGCCCCTCGCAGCGACTGTCCACAGCGGACTTGGCCTGCTCCAGCGCCGACGCGGCCGACTCCAGCGCCGCCGCGCCGTTGTTCAGCGCCTCCGACATCGAGCCGCCGGCCTTGGTGAAGTTGCCCATGTAGGCCGTGAAGCCATCGGCCGAGCCGCCCGACCAGGCGCCGTCCAGCGCGTTCACCGCCGAGGTGACCGCCTTGCCCTGGTTGTCGCATTTGGACGCGCTGTCCCGCCAGTGCGTCGCGATGTCCCGGACCACCGAGGGCTGGGCCTTCTCCACCTTGCGGGCGATGTCGGCGACCTCGCCGCCACCGGGCAAGCCCGCGACGTCGTCGACCGCGCTCATGTCGCCGTCAGTCCCCTCGCGTTGGCCTTCTCCGTGTCCTGCAACGTCGTCTCGATCGAGTCCAGCGAGGACTCCACCTTGCGCAGCAGGCTCTCCGCCGCCTGCAGCTCGCCGTGCAGGGCGCTCTGGAAGCCGGCGATCGCGCTCGCGAAACCGGCCGAGGCCGCCAGCTTGCCGAACGCGTCCGCGCTGGTCGCCGCGCCCTGGAAGCCGTCACCGACGCCGCCGTACTGCCCGGCCTGCGCGCTCATCGCGCTCCGACAGGTGTTGATCGCGTCGAAGTTGTACTTCGTGGCCGTCACGGTGCCCCCCTTCTCGCGGTAACTCTGACGGGCCGCGGCCGCCGCCGGTTCCGATTTCAGCCCGACGGGTGATCAGGCCTCGTCCAGCAGCTCCCGCACGCTCGCCACCAGCACCCGGTTGTCCGCCGGTGTGATCGTGCTCCACTGCGTGCGATCGGCGCTCGGCTTCACCACGTGCAGGTAGCGGCCGTTGGGCGTGTCGTGGAAGGCGATCACCCGCTCCGCCCGCCTCGGCCGCTCCGCCCCCCTGGCCGTCTCCGCGCCGAACTGGCCCCGGGTCGTCATGCCCGCGACCATGCCCACCAGCGCCTGCGCCTGGCCCAGCGGCACGTTCTCGTCCGCCAGCGCCATCACCAGCCGCTGCGGGTCACCCTTCGCGCGGGCGTCCGCCCCCGTCAGCAGCTGCGTCGGCAGGCTGATCGACTGGCCCGGGCCCGGCGGCATGTCGCCGGCCACCGACACCGCCGCGTCGGCGATCGCCCCGTCGTCCGACCTGATCAGCCACACCTCGTCGCCGTCCACCACGCCCATCAGCGCGCTGCCGCCGTTCGACGCCGCCAGCAGCGTGATCTTGCGGTCCGGCGCCCAGATGAAGCCGTACACCGCTCGCCTCGGGTAGGCCAGCAGCGCCAGGTCGTCCGATATGTTCGGCGTCGCCCGGCCCCGCTCCGCCAGGCCCCTGTGCTCCAGCGACCGCCAGGTCTCCTGGACGATGCGGGACCGCTCCGTGTGCGTCATCCCCGGGCTCGGCACGTCCAGTGCCACGTGCCGGCGCGGGAATCGCTCGTTCTCCCACAGGACGTCGAAGTCCAGGCGGGACAGGACCGTCGGCTCCATCTCCCGCTACGCCTGCGGGTCCTCGCCGAGCACCGTCGGCGCCACCATGCGGTGGTCGCCGAACAGGTCCTCCTCCACCGTGTACTTCCGGTCGTGCTCGCTGTCCTCTTCCTTCTTGCCGCCGCGCCCCGCCGCCCCCGGCTGGCCGCCCGCGCCCGTCGGCCCCGCCTTGCCCGGCGCGATCCGCTCCGCCGCCCTGGCCTGCGCCGCCTTCTCCTCGTCGATAGCCCCCGCCGTCGCACTCGCCTTGCTCGGCGTGTTCGCCTTCTCCCCCGGCTGCGCGCTCGTTCCCCCGCCCCGCACCATCGCGTTCGGGTTCCCGCTCCTCGCCCCGGCCGCCACCGCCGCGCCACCCCCGGCCAGCGCCGCGCCCAGGCCCACTTCTTCCGCCAGCAATCCGCCCGCCGCAGCCGCAGCCGGCGGCAGCGCCCCCGGCAGCCTTCCGCCGCCCGGCCCCACACCCGTCATCCCACCCGGCCCCTGCACCCCGCCGCCCGGCACACTCCCCGGCGGCACGTACCCGCCGCCTCCGCCTCCCACCGGCGTGTAGCCGGGGTAGCCCCCGCCGCTACCGCCCGGGCCGCCGTAACCGCCCGCCGTCTGCCCGTACCCGCCCACGCCCGACATCGACGTCCCCTGCACCGGCTGCGCCGTCAGGCCGATCGTCGGCGGCGCACTCATCGGCGTCGTGCTGGCAATCGCGTCCTGCGAGTTCGACTGATAGGCGTTCAACTGCGCAATGGCCTGATCCCGATCCGCCTGCGCCTGCTCGACCTCTTTGGCATGGTCCGTCTGATACCCGAAGAATCCGGCCACGTTGTCCACCGTCGACTTCTGCGTGTCCGTCGACGGCGCCGGTGCGCTCTTGGCCACCGCATGCGAATCGACCTGCGTGGTCAGCGCGTTGTTCGTGCCGGTGATGTTGTACTGCGAGTCGTCGCCGTAGTTCACTGCCGAGCCCATGACATCCGTAGCACCCTGCCCGGCCGCGCTCTGCCAGTCGATACCGATCTTGGCGAGCTGGGTGTGCAAGACCTGATTGGTCGCTGTCAGATCCCGCGCGACATCGTGCAGTGTGTCGATGACCGGCTGCAGCGCGGCGGCGCCCTGTCCCTGCTTGAGTTTGTTCACCTGATCGGCAAGCTGCCCGTTGGAAAAGCCGTCGAACCGGATATCGCCAAGTTGCGTCGCCATGGTCGTCTCCGCTCTAGCTCTTCGCCAGCAATGTGGTCAGCGCCAGGCCCGCCGCCTGCTTCGATACGTCACACATCTGATTCATGGTGAGATCTTTGCCGGTTTGAATCACACCGGAGGACAGTTCCTGCCCGTCAGCGATACTGACCAACGTCCGACACTGGGTGCCGGAGGCGCCGTTCCAGTCCTCGCCCTTGTAGATGATCTGCACAGCTGGGAATGAGGACACTGCGGTCTGCCTGACTTGCCAGGTTCCCGTATAGGTCAGCCAGTAGTCGATACCGCGCTTGGGCTCGATACGCGCACTGATGGTGTAGTGCACAGGATCATTGACCTGATAGGTGCAGCTCGCGGTGGTGCCCGACTGCGCCTCGCCCGGGCCAGGGTGGCCGGCACTGGCCTTCAGCTGCGCAATCTGGGTGTCTGAGAGTAGCGTGCAGGGATCCACGCTCGCCGCATTCAGCGTCTTTGGGCGCGGTGGGATCGACACCGAGGGGGTTGTCGCGGATCCGGTTGACGTGGTGGGACTGGCCGTGCCCGGGTCCTGCGTTGTGCACCCGGCCGCCGCGACGGCGGTCAGGATTACAGCGACACCGATTCGAGTGCCAGTACGCACTACTTGTCTCCAAACGCGTCTTTGATCTGCTCCTCGGTGAAGCCGTACTGCTGGGCCGCCGTCTTGAGCTGATCGGCCAGCTTTCCGAGGCCTTCGATGTATTGCATGATCCGCTTGACGTACGAGTCGTCGTTGCCGGCAAGGATCTTGACCCACTCGGCCGTGGCGGCCTCACTGACCAGGTCTTCGCCAAGGACACCGACCTGGATGTTCTGGACCTTTTGCAGAGTGATGTCGTTGAGCTGCTGCCACTGATCGTGGATGATCTTGCCGGCTTGCAGCACGGTGTCGTGGTCGACGGTGATCTGGCCGCCGCTGACGCCGGCGAACGCGCTGGCTGCCCCCGCGAACGGACCCATGAGGACCGAGTTGATGGTGCCGAGGTCGGCGCCTACCTGCTCCATCTTCTCCATCAAGACCGCCCCCGCACGCTTGGTGACTACTCGGACTCGGTTTGCAGGCTACCAACGTTGGCGTGTGCCGTGCCTGAGTTCGACGAAGGCGGGGGCGGGATGGTTCCTACGGGATGTGGACGTCGCCGTGGACGGCACGAAGGGCGATGTCGGTGCGGTGGTGGGAGCCGGTGAGCTCGACGAGGGAGGCGAGGCGGTAGGCCTCGTCGCGGGCGGCGGAGAGGGTGGGGCCGGTGCCGACGACGGAGAGGACGCGGCCGCCGGCGGAGACGACGGCGCCGTCGTCGCGGCGGCGGGTGCCGGCGTGGAGGACGCCGTCGAGCTCGGCGCCGGTGATGACGTCGCCGGTGCGGGGGCGGCCGGGGTAGCCCTCGGCGGCGATGACGACGGTGACGGCGGCGCCGTCCTCCCACTCGAGGGGAGGGTGGGCGGCGAGGCGGCCCTCGGCGGCGGCGAGGAAGAGGCCGGCGAGGGGGGTGCGGAGCAGGGCGAGCACGACCTGGGTCTCGGGGTCGCCGAAGCGGCAGTTGAACTCGATGACCTGGGGGCCCTCGGAGGTCAGCGCCAGGCCGCAGTAGAGCAGGCCGGAGAAGGTGGCGCCGCGGGCGGCGAGCTCGTCGACGACGGGCTGCACGCAGCGGGCGACGACGTCGGGGACGAGGTCGGCGGGGGCCCAGGGCAGGGGGCTGTACGCGCCCATGCCGCCGGTGTTGGGGCCGGCGTCGTTGTCGCCGACCCGCTTGAAGTCCTGGGCGGGCAGCAGCGGCACGACGGTGGTGCCGTCGACGATGCAGAACAGGGAGGCCTCGGGACCGTCGAGGAAGGACTCGAGCAGCACGGGGTGCCCGCCGTCGAGCAGGTGCATGGCGTGGGCCCGGGCGACGTCGTAGTCCTTGGTGACGACGACGCCCTTGCCTGCGGCCAGTCCGTCGTCCTTGACGACCCAGGTGGGCCCGAAGCGGTGCAGGGCGGAGTCGAGCCGGGCGGGGGTGTCGACGATCTCGCTGCGGGCGGTGGGCACGCCGGCGACCTGCATGACGTCCTTGGCGAAGGCCTTGGAGCCCTCGATCCGGGCGGCCTCCTTGGACGGCCCGAAGCAGGGGATGCCGGCGTCGCGCACGGGGTCGGCGGCCCCGGCGACCAGCGGCACCTCGGGCCCGATGACGACGAGGTCGGCGTTCCACTCCTTGGCCAGGGCGGCGACGGAGCCGGGGTCGGCGAGGTCGACGCCGTAGGTCTCGGAGACGGCCGAGGTCCCGGCGTTGCCGGGGGCGCAGGCCAGGGCGGTCACGGCGGGGTCTTTGGACAATGCCAGCAAGAGGGCATGCTCCCGGGCACCAGACCCGATGACGAGGACGCGCACGACCGAACAGCGTACAGGTGCTGGTTCAGACGAGTCGGTCGTCCACGAAACACCAGCGCCAGGACTCCCCGGGTTCGAGCGAACGCATGACGGGATGCCCGGTCTCGCGGTGGTGGGCGGAGGCGTGTCGGCCGGGGCTGGAGTCGCAGCAGCCGACGTGGCCACACGTCAGGCACAGTCGCAGGTGGACCCACCGCTGGGCGCCGAGGGCGACGCAGTCCTGGCAACCGGCCGAAGTCGGCGGGACCGCGGCCGTGGCCGGCACGTGAACACAGGTCATCTTGAATACCCTTCCGCTCGTGCAAGGCGTCGAGATCCTTCTGCTGCTGGCCGGCTCGCTCGCGGTGACGGCGGTCGCCCGCCGTCTGGGCTGGCCGGCCCCGCTGCTGCTGGTCGCTGTCGGCCTGGCGGCGTCGTTCGTGCCGGGCATGCCGGATTTCCGGCTGGAGCCGGAGCTGGTGTTGGCGATCGTGCTGCCGCCGCTGCTGTACTCGTCCGCCCTGGATTCCTCGTACGTCAACATCCGCCGCAACATCCGGCCGATCGCCCTGCTGGCCATCGGCCTGGTGCTGACCACAACGGTAGGCGTCGGACTGGTGACGCATCTGCTGATTCCGGCGCTTCCGTTGCCTGCGTCACTGGCACTTGGTGCAATCGTGGCCCCGCCGGACGCGGTGGCGGCGGTGGCGATCGGCCGCAAGCTGGGCCTGCCGCGCCGGATCATGACGCTGCTGACGGGCGAGAGCCTGGTCAACGACGCGACGGCGTTGACGGCCTACAAGGTGGCGGTGGCGGCCGCGACGGGCACGGCCATGTCCTGGGGCACGGGGGTGGCGACGTTCCTGCTGGCCTCGGTCGGCGGCACGGTGATCGGCTACCTGATCGGCGTGGTGGTGCACTGGATCCGGCTGCGCCTGCACGACAGCGTGCTGGAGAGCGGCCTGGGCATGCTGGTGCCGTTCGGGGCGTACCTGATCGGGGAGTCGGTGGGCACTTCGGGCGTGCTGGCGGTGGTGGCGGCCGGCCTGTACCTGGGCCACAACGCGCCGCGGGCGGGTTACGCGACCCGGTTGCAGGAGACGGCGGTCTGGGGCGCGGTGGACGTGCTGCTGGAGTCCTGGGTGTTCGGGCTGATCGGCTTGCAGCTGCGCTTCGTGCTCACGGACAGCGGCGCGACGTGGCCGCTGTTCGGGGCGGCGCTGCTGGTGTTGCTGGCGACGATCCTGCTGCGAATCGCCTGGGTGTACCCGGGCACCTACCTGCCCCGCCTGGTGTCACGGAAGATCCGCGAACGGGAGGAACCGCCGTCGCCGCGTGGGGTGTTCATCGTGGCCTGGACGGGCATGCGCGGCGTGGTGTCGCTGGCGGCGGCCTCGGGGCTGCGGCTGGACGTGCCGGGCCGGGACGTGATCATCCTCTGCACGTTCGTGGTGACGGTGGGAACCCTGATGGTGCAGGGCCTCACGCTGCCCGGCCTGATCCACGTGCTCGGGGTCCGCAGCACCGACGAGCACACCGACACCCTGGCCGAGGCGCAGGTGAAGTACCACGCGGCCAAGGCCTCGATCGAACGCCTCGACGACGCGACCGACGAGGCGACGCCGGAGCACGTGGTGAAGCGGCTGAAGCTGCTGGCCGAGCATCGGGGCAACGCGGCCTGGGAACGGCTGGGCCGCGGCGACGAGGAGATCGGTGAGACGCCGGCGGCGCGCTGGCAGCGGCTGCGTCTGACGATGTTGCTGGCGGAGCGGGAGGTTTTCCTCGCGGCCCGGGACGCCCGGCAGATCGACGACGAGGTTTTCCGCCGTGTGCAACGGGAACTGGACCTGGAGCAGGCCGCGCTCACCCGGGAGTGAGCGCGGCCCGGGTCTCAGGAGACGTCCAGCACGGCCTTGCCGACGACCTTCCGGCCGAGCAGCGCCGCGATGGCGTCCTCGCTGTTCTCCCAGCTGCCCCGGTACCCGATCTCCACGTCGAGCTTGCCGGCGGCGACCAACGACGTGAGGAACGCGAGGTCCTCGCCGAGGCCGCTGCCCATCATGAACGCCTCCAGCCGACGCTGCGGGCCGACGGTCGAGTACGGCGGGTACACCGCGGGCTCGCCGGAAGTGGCGCCGATGGACTGGATGGAGCCACCCACGTCCAGCAGGCCGAACGCGGCGACCTGGTTCGGACCGCCGACGTTGTCCAGCACGCCGTGCAGCGGGCCGGTCAGACCCTCAACGCCCACAATGACTTCCGCAGCACCGAGCTCCTTGAGCCCGTCGCCGCGGCCGGCGCCGCCGACGGACGCGATGACGTGCGCCCCGGACTGCGCGGCCAGCTGCACGGCGAAGCGCCCGACACCACCGGCCGCGCCGGTGACGAGGATCCGCCGGCCGAGCACGGAGCCGAAGCGGCGCAGGGCTCGTAGCGCCGTCACGGCAGCCACGGGAAGGGCGGCAGCCCGGTCGAAGTCGACGCCGTCCGGCAGCACCGCCAGTTCCGTGGTGTCGACGGCCCGCAGCTGTGCCCACGCGCCGCCCAAGAAGTCGAACGTCACGACCCGAGAGCCGACCGCAGGTCCGCTGCCGTCGGCTGCCGCCTTGACGACAACGCCGGCGGCGTCCCAGCCCTGCACCTTGCCTTCCTCGGCGCCGTAGCCGCCGGACACCTCGCCGTAGTTCAACGAGATCGTCTTCACTTCGACCAACGCCTGATTGGGCGCCGGTGTCGGGTCGGCGGTGTCGCCGAGCCGGAGTCCGGACTTCGCCGACGGGTCCACGAGCAGAGCACGCATTGCACAACCCCTGTAGTTCGACCGTTGTCTTACTACGTCAACTCGACGCCGACGGGGCTTATTTCCCTACAGCGCGGGAACCAGTTCGCGGCGAGCGGACACGGGCGCGACGTTGTCGATCAATCCACGCCGCACGAGCTCCGGCCGCACGCCCTCGCCGAACCAGTAGGCCTCCTCGAGATGGGGGTAGCCGGAGAAGATGAACTCCTCGATGCCGAGCGAGTGGTACTCCTCGATCCGGTCGGCCACCTCCTGGTGGCTGCCGACCAGGGCGGTGCCGGCGCCGCCGCGGACGAGCCCGATGCCGGCCCACAGGTTGGGGTAGATCTCCAGCTTGTCCAGCCGCCCCCCGTGCAGGGCGACCATGCGCTGCTGCCCGACGGACTGGCTGGCGCCCAGCTGCGCCTGGGCCTTGGCCAGCGACGCCGGGTCGATCGCCTCGATGAGCCGATGGGCCTCGGCCCACGCCTCGCGAGAGCTGTCACGGCTGATCGTGTGCAGCCGGATGCCGAACCGCAGGGACCGCCCCTGCGCCTCGGCCAACTCCCGCACCCGGGCGATCTTCTCCGCGACCTGGGCCGGTGGCTCGCCCCACGTGAGATAGACGTCCACGTGCCGGGCAGCGACCGGCAGCGCGGCGTTGGAGGAGCCGCCGAAGTAGATCTGCGGCAACGGGTCCGGCGGCACCGGCACCAGCCCGCCGGCGACGCGAAGGTGCTGGCCGTCGAAGTCCACCGGCTGGCCCGACCACAACTTGCGCACGATGCTCAGGAATTCATCGGTACGGGCGTAGCGTTGGTCATGCTCCAGCCAGTCGCCGAACCGCTGCTGCTCGATGGCGTCGCCGCCGGTGACCACGTTGAGCAGCAGCCGGCCGCGGGAAATGCGCTGGTAGGTGGCGGCCATCTGGGCGGCCAGCGTGGGCGAGATGGTGCCGGGACGGAAGGCCACCAGGAACTTCAGCCGCTCGGTCTGGGCGATCAGCGCGGCCGTGGTCAGCCAGGCATCCTCGCACCAGGTGCCGGTCGGCGTGAGCACGCCGGTGAAGCCCAACTGCTCGGCGGCGCGGGCGATCTGAGCCAGGTAGTCGATGTCCGGGCCACGCTGGGCCGGCGCGCCCGCCTCCTGCGAGCCGTGGAACCGGTCGACGATGGTGCGGCCGTCGCCCGAGGTGGGCAGAAACCAGTGCAGGACAACACTCATCGTCAGCTCCCGGTGCTCTCGTACTGCTTGTCCACGAAGTTCGCGAACGTCAGCTTGGCCGGAATGACCTTGGCCGTGGTGAACGCGTCGGCCAGCTGCTGCTCGGAGGCGATCACCTTGTCGTCCAACGGGATCGGCAGTGTCGCGCCGTCATTCACGGACGCCTTGGCCACGGCCGGGTCCAACCCGGTGACCTTCGACCACGAAGCGGCCCAGTCGTCCTTGTGCGAGTCGGACCACTTCTGGGCCTTGGCGATACGGGCCAGGTAGTCCTTGATCGCGGTCACCTTGGCCGGGTCGGCCAGCGCCTTGGACGCCGCCACCTGGAAGGAGTAGCCGTTGGCGGTGCCGCTGCTGCCGTTGACGATCGACCGGGCGTGGGCCTGCAACAACGCCTGCGAGGTATAGGGATCCCAGATCGACCAGGCGTCGATGCGGTGCTGGGTGAAGGCGGCGTAGGCGTCCGAGGGCTGCAAGTAGTTGATCTTCACGTCGCTCAGCGCGATGCCGAACTTGTTGAGCACCGAAAGCAGCTGCGCGTGGGCCGAGCTGCCCTGCGCGACGCCGATGGTCTTCCCCTTGAGCTGCTCGGGTTTCTGGATCGGCGAGTCACCCGGCACCAGGATCGCGTCACCCGGGCCGGTGTGCTGCCCGGCCTGCACGATGGTGATCTTGGCGTTGGCCGCGGCGGAGAAGATCGGCGGCGTGTTGCCGACGCCGCCGATGTCGATCGCGCCGGCGTTGGCCGCCTCCAGCAGCGGCGGGCCGGAGGTGAACGTGGACCACTCGATCTTGTACGGGGCGCCGTCGAGCAGCCCGGCGGCCTGCAACAACGCCTGCGAGCCGCCCTTCTGGTCGCCGACCTTCAGCACCACCGGCCCGGACGCGGCCGACGCGCCGCCGCAGCCGGCCAGCGCCAGCGCGGCCACGGCGAGCAGGGGTAACAGGGCCTTACGCGGCTTCATCGAGGGTCACTCCCAGGTCGGCGAGCACGCGGGCCCGCAGCTCGGTCAGGTCCGCCGGTCGGCGCGGCCGGCCGGTGGGCGGTGTGTGCTCGGCGACGATCCGGCCCTCGTCCAGCACCAAAACCCGGTCGGCCAGCGCCAGCGCCTCATCGACGTCGTGGGTCACCAGCAGCACCGACGGGCGGTGCCGCTGCCAGAGGCCGTCGACCAGCCGGTGCATGGCCAGCCGGGTCAGCGCGTCCAGGGCGCCGAACGGCTCGTCGAGCAGCAACAGGTCGGGTTCGCGGACCAACGCCCGGGCCAGGGAGACGCGTTGCGCCTCGCCGCCGGACAACGTCAGCGGCCACGCCTGGGCGTGGTCGGTCAGCTGCACCTCGGCCAGCGCCTTCTCGGCCACCGAGAGGGCGTCGACCCCGTGCAGGCCAAGGGAGACGTTGCGCCAGACCCGCCGCCACGGCAGCAGGCGCGGCTGTTGGAAGGCAACGGAAACCGTGCCGTTGACAGCGATCTCGCCGTCGGCCTCACGGTCGAGACCGGCCAGCACTCGCAGCAGGGTCGACTTGCCGGAGCCGCTCCGGCCCAGCAGTGCGACGAATTCTCCTTGCCGTACAATAAGATCCAGGTCGTCCAGCACGCGGCGGTCGCCGAACTGGCGGACCAGTCCGCGCACGGTCACGGTGTGTTGCGCCATCGGAGCGCCTTTCTCTCCAGCGCGCGGACCAGCGCGTCGGTCGCCAGGCCCAGTCCCGCGTACACGACGAGGCCGACCACGACCTGGTCCGTGCGCAGGAAGTCGCGGGCGTTGTTGATCAGGTAGCCCAGGCCGGCGTCGGCGTTGATCTGCTCGCCGACGATCAACGACAGCCAGGCCACACCCAGGCCCTGCCGCAGCCCGACCAGCGCCTGCGGCAGCGCGGCCGGCAGCACCACGTGCAGCAGCCGCTCCCAGCGGGTGAAGCCGAGGACCGCGGTGGCCTCCAGCAGCTGCGGGTCGGTGTCGCGGATGCCGGCGTACACGTTGAGGTACAACGGAAACGCGAAGCCCAGCGCGACCAGCGCGATCTTGGGCTCCTCGCCGATGCCGAACCAGATGATGAACAGCGGGATCAGGCCGAGGAACGGCAGTGTGCGCAGCATCTGCACGGGCGGGTCGACCAGCACGGCGCCCCAACGGGACAGGCCGGCCGTGAGACCGAGGGCCAGCGCGATCACGGCGCCGACGGCGACGCCGAGCAGCACCCGGCGCAGCGACACCACAAAGGCGTCGCCGAGCTGCCCGGACGTGGCCAGGTCGATGCCGGCGGCCAGCACCTTTGTCGGCGAGGCCAGCTTGTCCTCGGACAGGATGCCGGTGCCGCTGGCGATCTGCCACAGCAGCAGAAGGCCGACGGGGCTGAGCCAGCGCCAAGCGCCGGACAGCGTGCGGCGGCGGGGTTTGCGGGAGGGAATGGCCGCGGGCGCGTCATGCGTGCGGTCGGCGGCCAGGACGGGAATCGACACGATTCCTCCGAGGCGGGGGTGGGCGCGCGAAGGTGAGGAGTTCTCAGCCGGTGGGAGGAAGTCAGCGAACCGGACAGACCGCGCTGGCCTGCCGGCGGAGGTCCACGTGCAGACGTGCGACCAGTCGTTCACCCATGCGTGGGAGTCTTGGCGAGCCGCCGACGATGTGTCAACGCTGGTCGGGGCCGGTCCCGGATCCTGGGAGTCCGTCGGAGAGGGAGGCTTTCGGATGCACGGAGCCCAGCTGCTGCTCCTGGTCGTCGGCTCGATCGCGGTGACGGCGGCGGCCCGCCGCTGGGACCTGCCGGCCCCGCTGCTGCTGGTCGTGGTGGGCCTGGCGATCTCGTTCCTGCCCGGAGCCGACGACTACCAGCTGGATCCGCACATCCTGTTGGGCGTGGTGCTGCCGCCGCTGCTGTACTCGGCGTCGCTGGACAGCTCGTACCTGAACTTCAAGGCGGTGGCCGACCCGATCATCCAGCTCGGCGTGGTGCTGGTGGTGATCACCGCCTTCGCCGTCGGCCTGCTCGCGCACCTGTTGATGCCCGAGCTGCCGTGGGAGGTCGCGCTGCTGCTGGGGGCCGTGGTCGCGCCGCCGGACGCGGTCGCCGCCGTTGCCATCGGCCGCAAGCTGGGGCTGCCCCGCGGCGCGATGACCGTGCTCACCGGCGAATCCCTGGTCAACGACGCCTCCGCGCTGACCCTGTACAAGGTCGCCCTGGCCGGCATCGCCGGCGCCAGCACGGGCCTGTTCGCCCAGCTGTCGACGTTCGTCATCGCCGTGGTGGTGGGCATCGCCGTCGGCCTGGCGATCGGCGTCGTCGCCCACTTCGCCCGCACACATCTGGACGACACGGTGCTGGAATCCGTGCTGGGGCTGGTGGTTCCGTTCGCCTGCTACCTGGTGGCCGAGGAGTTGTACGGCTCCGGCGTGCTGGCCGTGGTGGCCGCCGGGCTGTATCTCGGGCACAACTCCCCGAAGGCCGGCTACGCCACCCGGCTCCAGGAGCAGTCGGTCTGGACCACTGTGGACGTTCTGCTGGAGTCCCTGGTTTTCGGCCTGATCGGCCTGGAACTTCCGTTCGTGCTCAAGGGAATCTCCGACTTCACCGTGGTGCCGACCGTGCTGGCGCTGCTCGGCGCGGTGATCGTGGTGCGGATCGTTTTTGTCTTCGGCCGCAACATCCTGCTGCGGTTGGTCCGCCGACGGCGACGCCGGCCGTCCTGGAAGATCAGCGCCGTCCTGTCGTGGACGGGGATGCGCGGCGTCGTCACGCTGGCCGCGGCCGCCGGCATACCCGAGGACACGCCCGGCTGGGCCTACATCCAGTTCGCCGCGTTCGTGATCACGGTCGGAACCCTGCTGCTGCAAGGGATCTCGCTGCCGTGGCTGATCCGGGCCCTGAAGATCCAGCAGCCCGAGGACAGCGGTCAGGAGCAGCGGGCCCGCAAGGCCGCCGCCAAGGCCGCGAAGGCCATGCTGTCCGAGCTGACGCCGGCCGAGATCCCCGTGGAGCAACGCAAGATGTTCGGCCAGCGCATGCACCAGATGATGCAGATGCGGGACCGGATGATCGAGCAGGACCCGTCCCAGGAGGGCGCGATCACCCGCGTCCGCCGGGAAATGCTGGCCAAGCAACGGGAAGTGCTCGTCGCCGAGCGCGCCGCCGGTCGCCTGGACGACGACGTCATGCGCAAGGTGATGCGTGAGCTGGACCTGGAGGAGGCCATGCTCGCCGGCACGTGGAGGTCACGCCTCTGACCCCCACGTGCCAACAAAATCAGTTCACGAACTGGTGGCGGACGATGGTCTGCTCACGGCCGGGGCCGACGCCGATGGCCGAGATGCGCGCGCCGGCGATGGACTCCAGGTACTCGACGTAGGCGCGCGCGTTGGCCGGGAGCTCCTCGAAGGTCCGGCAGGCGCTGATGTCCTCGAACCAGCCCGGGAGCTCCTCGTACACCGGCACGGCGTGGTGCACGTCGGTCTGGGTCATGGGCATCTCGTCGACCCGCTGACCGTCCACAACGTAGGCCACGCACACCGGCACCGTGTCGTGGCCGGACAGCACGTCCAGCTTGGTGAGGAAGTAGTCGGTGATGCCGTTGACGCGGGCGGCGTAGCGGGCGATGACGGCGTCGAACCAGCCGGTGCGCCGGGAGCGGCCGGTGGTGACGCCGAACTCGCCGCCGGTCTTGCGCAGCCGCTCGCCCATCTCGTCGTTCAGCTCGGTCGGGAACGGCCCCGAGCCGACGCGGGTGGTGTAGGCCTTGAGGATGCCGATCACGGTGGTGATCCGGGTCGGGCCGATGCCCGAGCCGGCCGAGGCGCCGCCGGAGGTCGGGTTGGACGACGTGACGAACGGGTAGGTGCCGTGGTCGACGTCGAGCAGGGTGCCCTGCGACCCCTCCAGCAGCACGTTCTCGCCGCGGTCGAGGGCCTGGTTGAGCAGCAGCCGGGTGTCGGCGATGCGGTGTTCGAACTCGCCGGCGTGCTTGAGCACCTCGTCGACGACCTGCTCGGGGTCGATGGCCTTGCGGTTGTACACCTTGACCAGCAGCTGGTTCTTGAAGTCCAGCGCGGCCTCGATCTTCTGCCGCAGGATCTTCTCGTCCAGCAGGTCCTGCACGCGCACGCCGACGCGGGAGACCTTGTCCTGGTAGGCCGGGCCGATGCCGCGCCCGGTGGTGCCGATCTTGGCCTTGCCCAGGTAGCGCTCGCTGACCTTATCGATGGCCACGTGGTACGGCATGATCAGATGGGCGTCGGCGGAGATCAGCAGGCCGCTGGTGTCCACGCCGCGGGCCTCCAGCCCGGCCAGCTCGTCCAGCAGCACGCCGGGGTCGACCACGACGCCGTTGCCGATCACGTTGCGCACGCCGGGAGTGAGGATGCCGGACGGGATGAGGTGCAGCGCGAAGTTCTGGCCGTCGGGGAGCACGACGGTGTGGCCGGCGTTGTTGCCACCCTGGTAGCGGACGACCCACTGGATGCGGTCTCCGAGCAGGTCGGTGGCCTTGCCCTTGCCTTCGTCGCCCCACTGGGCGCCGATGAGGACGATGGCAGGCATGTGAGACTCCCCGTGCTAGACGACTAAAGGCCGAATGCCGGTGCACGACTGTAGACCAGGAGGTGGCGATGGGTGCACTAGTGCTGGCCTGCGGAAAGGATGCAGGTCACGCTCAGTCACCAGCTCTTGCCGACCGTGATGAAGTGGAGCTGCACCGGGTCCCGGCGCGTCCCGGCAAGGATGACGTGGATCACCTGGTCAAGGGCCTGGACGGGCGCCGCCTGGTGGTGGTCGGCGACGACGCCGACCTGGCCGCGGTGACGCTTCGCCTGCTGCGCAAGGAGCTGCTCAAGGACGTGACGGTCGGTTTTGTGCCGACCGCGGCGGACTCGACGGTGGCCTCGCTGTGGGATCTGCCACTCGACGCCGGCCGGGCCGTCGACATCGCCCTGACCAGCGACCCCGATCCGGTGCCGCTGATCCGCGACGACAGCGGCGGTGTGCTGGTCGGCCGAGGCGTGATTGGGCCGGTTCGGGGCATGGCCTACTGCGACGAGACCGTGGTCCTGCGGGGTCAGGCCAGCCGCATTACCGTCAGTCCGGACCCGGACCGCGCCGGTCTGCTGGTGCAGGTGACCAAGCGGGCGCTGATGGTCAAGCACACCACGGCGGCGCAGGGCCGGGCCTGCCAGATCGGCTGCGTGCCGGCGATCGTGCGGCTCGACGGCGTGCCGCACCCGCGCCCGGTGACGAAGTGGACCTGGTACCGCAACTCCGACGACCTGAGGTTGGCGAGGGGCTTGCTGTGACGCTCACTTCCCTGTTCAAGGCCGGGCCCGGTGGCGTGATGACCGACGACGTCGGCGTCGTCACCGGCGACCTGGAGCTGCGCACCACGCTGGCCGACGACGGCACGGTGACCGTCGAGGTCCGCTACGAGGGCGCCGACGAGTGGTACCGCCTCTCGGCCGCCGACTGCCGGTTGGCGGATCCCCAGGACCACCAGCCGGTGCACAACGCCCTGCATGGCGCCCTCAACCGCCCCGAGGGCTGACGTGAAGGGACCACTCCTCCACTCCGAGTAGAGGAATGGTCCCTTCCGAGCTTTCGTTCAGAGCGGCGGCAGCGCCGAGAGGGCGTCGGAGCGGCTGACGCCGCCGGCGACGAGCAGGTCGACGACGATGGAGCGGAGCTGGGCGACCATGACCCGCACCGAGAAGTCGTCGGCGGACAGCAGCTGATCGGTTTCGGCGGCCGCGCTGCGGAGCAGGGCCCGGGTGTGGACGGGGTCGACACCGCGGGCCAGCTCGTCGCGCAGGGCGTCGACGGCGTTGGCCAGGCCGTCGAGCACCGCGGGCAGCTTGTCCGGCACCTCCTCGCCGTCCCGCAGCACGGCCAGGGCCCGCCGGGCGAGCACGCGCGTGTTGCGGACGGCCAGGTCGACCGGCCCGGAGGCGGCGCGGTACTGGTCGAGCTCCCCTCGGTTCCGCCAACGCAGCGGCGCGATGGTGGCCACCTCGGTGCTGGTGACCAGGGCGGTCTTGAACTCGTCGATGACCTTCTGCGACGCCCGGGCCCGGCTCAGGGCGGCCGCGGCGGCGACGGCGTCGTGGTCCAGCACGGCCCCGCCGATGGCCCGCAGGACGCCGGCCAGCTCGCCCAACACGACGCGGCCGTGCCGGTGGGCCAGGGTAAGCGGGTTGGGCGGGAACAGGGCGATGGCGATCAGCCCCATGGCCCCGCCGATCAGGGCGTCGATCATCCGGTCGAAGCCGCCGCCGGTCGACGGCGGCAGCAGCGTGGCCACCAGCACCGCCGAGGTGCCGGACTGCAACGCGATCACCGCCCCGCCGTCGAGCAACACGGCGGCGGCCATGGCCAGCAGCACCACCAGCACGATCTGCCAGGTGCCGGAGCCGATCCGGGAGATCAGCACATCGCCGACGCCGACGCCGATGCTCACCCCGACGACCAATTCGATGACCCGGCGCAGCTTCTGGCCGAGCGCGACGCCGATGCAGGTGATGGCGGCCGTGGGCGCGAAGAACGGCCGGGCGTGGCCGACGACGTCGGTAGCCAGCAACCACGCGCCGCCGGCCGCCATGCCGGCCTGGGCAATGGGCAGGGCCATCCGCTGCAACCGCCGCAACCGGCGGCGAAGCTGCGCCCGAAGCCGTTCCAGCACGTCGGATCAGGCCAGGCCGAGGGCCACGGCCGCCTGCGGGTCGCTGTCCGCGACGAAGGTGCGGCAGCGCTCGTACTCCTCGGTCTCGCCGATCTCGCCGGCCGCCTTGGCCAGCGCGGCGAGCGCGCGCAGGAAGCCCTGGTTGCCGCGGTGCGCCCACGGCACCGGGCCGAAGCCCTTCCAGCCGTTGCGGCGCAGCTGGTCGAGGCCGCGGTGGTAGCCGGTGCGGGCGTAGGCGTAGGCCGTCACGGCGTCGCCCTGCTCCAGGGCGCGCTCGGCCAGCGCCGCCCACGCCTCGCTGAAGTCGGGGGTGCCGCGCGCCACGGTCGACGGGTCGACGCCGTCCTCCAGCTGGGCCTGGAGCTCAGGGCGGTCGGGCAGCAGGGTGGGGCCGGGGCCGAGCAGGTTCTCGTTCAGGCTCATGGGCCCATCGTGCCCGACGCCCGGCCGCCCCACGCCAGTCAGGTCTGGGGTCAGCTCAGCAGCAGCCGGACCAGCACCCCGCCGGTGACCAGCACCAGCGCGGTGACAACAACGCCCGCGACGACACGCTTGTTCACTTCTGATCACTCCCGTACCTCGGTGTAGACCGGTGACCTTGCCCACTCGGCCCGGCGCGGGCAATGCGGCTCACCCACTCGATCGGGTGGTATGCGCCTGATCTCGGTTCGGCCGAAACGGTGGAATCGGCGTTGACGAGCGTTCATGCTCTCGGACCATGAGCACCAAGGGCTGGTCCGTGGCACGCGTGCGCGAGCTGTGGTCGCTGTACTGGACGCGGGGGACCGCGGGCCGGGAGACCCCGGCCGAGCTGGTCTCGATCATGTATGCCTGGTGGTTCATCGCGCTGGCGCTCAAGCTGCTCGGCGGCTCGTGGGACATCTCCTGGCACTTCTGGACCATTCGCGACAATCTCGCGCCGCCGCACGACCTGAACACCGTCGGCACGGCGATCGCCGTGGTGCTGGTGCTGTTCCACACCTACACCGGCTACGCCGCCGACAAGGCCACGCTGCGCTGGATGCAGTGGGGCACGGGCCTGTTCCTCATCGCCATCCCGATCGACGTGGTCAACCACACCGTGAACGGGTTGGACATCACCACCTGGAGCCCGTCGCACTCGCTGCTGTTCATCGGCACCGCCGGCATGCTCATCGGCGTGGCGATGGGCTGGTACCGCAACGCCGCCCGCGGCCGCTGGTTCGCGCCGGGCCTGATCGTGCTGCTGACGCTGGTGTTCGAGGACTTCTGGTTCCCGAACGAGCAGCAGGAGTACGGCGTGCTGGAGATCGCCTCCTGGGACGCGAATCCGGGTCATCCCTACGCCAACGACGAGCTGCTGAAGTTCGCCTCGGACCAGATCCACCAGCCGATGGGCCGGGCCGGTGTCGTGCACTTCTCGCTGCCGATGCCGGACTGGGTGTACCCGGTGTGGGGCCTGGGTGTCTGCGTGCTGCTGTTCGCCATCGGCCGGCAGATCGTGGGCCGTCGCTGGACGGCGACGGCGATGGCCGGCCTGTACGTGGGCTTCCGCTCGGTGCTGTGGCTGGTGTTGACGGCCACCGCGTTCCCGCCGTCGGCGGTGCCGTTCTTCCTGCTGGGCGCGGGCGTGGTGATCGATCTGGTGTTCCTGATCCCCATGACGAAGTGGCTACGCCCCTTCGTCGGGGCCGTCGCCGTCACCGCCGTGGCCTACGGCCTGTTGTTCGCCCAGTCGGTCCTGCTCGCCGCCCCACCCCGCGCCGACTGGACCCCGCCCCTCTGCGCCGCCCTCCTGGCCCTCCTCTGGCTGGCAGCCACCTTCCTCACCCGGCGAGTCCCGCTCTCGGGCAACCATGCGTCGACTTCCGGCGAGTCGCGCTCCCCGGCGCCCCGAATGTAGGTTTCGAGCAGCCGACCCTGAAGGTCACGGGGGTTTCCCCTACCCCCACTGGGGGCCATTACCTATTCACGCGGGCCGCCTTCCTCGCGACGATGGTCGGCATGAGGGGAACACTGCGGCGCATTGGTCCACTGTGGACGCGCGGCGAGCCGGGGAGGGCCACGCCGCCGGCCGTGACGGTCGCGCTGTACACGTCCTGGCTGGTGGCCCTGGCCTTCAAGACGCTGGGCGCCAGCTGGGACGTGGCCTGGCACTTCAAGTGGATCCGGGACACCACCGCCCCGCCCCACATGGTCAACTTCCTCGGCACCGGCATCGCGGTGGCCCTGGTGCTGATCCACACCTACACCGGCTACGGCGTCGACCGCCGGTCGCTGCGGTTCCTCCAGGTCGGCATGGGCTCGTTCCTGGTGACGATCCCGATGGACATCGTCAACCACACGGTCAACGGCCTCGACCTGACCGCGTGGAGCGTCACCCACATGCTGCTCTACACCGGCACCACTGTGACCCTGGCCGGCCTGATCATGGCCTGGCACAAGCAGTTCCCGCGATCCCACCGGTTCTACCGGATCGGCTTCGCCGCGCTGTGGCTGTCCATGATGGAGAACCTGTGGTTCCCCAACGAGCAGCAGGAGTACGGCGTGCTGTCGCTGGCGGCGTGGGACCGCGGCCAGACCTACGCCGAGCCGGAGCTGTTGCAGTTCGCGGCGGCGCAGATCCACCACCCGGTCGACCGGGCCGCCGTCGAGCACTTCTCGCTGGGGCTGCCGGAATGGCTTTATCCGGTGTGGTGCGTGCTGTCCGCGACGATCACGCTGATGCTGGCCAAACGGTTCCTGCGCGGGAGGTTCACGGCCACGCTCATCGCCGCCGCCTACGTCGGTTACCGCACGCTGGCGCTGGGATTCATTGCCGGCTTGGGCTTTCCGCCCTACGCGGTGCCGGTCTGGGCACTGGCCATCGGCGTCGCGGTCGACCTCGCGTACCTGCTGCGAGCACCGCTCACGGCCGTGGTGCTGGCCCCGGGCCTGGCGTATCTGGCTCTGTGGGGCCAAAGCGTGCTCCTGGTGGCGCCGCCGTCGGACCTCCGCTCGGGCCCGGTGGTCGTCGCGGCGCTGCTGCTGGCGCTGGCCGGCATTGGGGGGTTAACCCCCGTCGGAATCGGGTGGACGCCGCCTGTCCGCGCCACGCGGTCACGGACACGCTGGCAGCATGGGGAAAACAGCAACGCAGGCGCGCTACTCGGTAGCGGTCGCCGATGACGCGGACACCGTCCGCGCGGCCCAGCGGCTGCGCAACGAGGTGTTCGGGCTAGACCGCCCCGGCGGTCTGGACATCGATCCGTTCGACGAGTTCTGCGACCACATCGTCGTCCGCGCGACGGACAGCGGAGAGGTCGTCGGCACCTACCGGCTGCTGCCGCCGGGGCGGACGGATCGGCTCTACTCCGAGGGGGAGTTCGACCTCGACGCGTTGCGAGGGGTACGCGCCGATGTCGTGGAGGCCGGCCGCTCCTGTGTGCATCCTGCCCACCGGAGCGGCGCGGTCATCACCCTGCTCTGGGGCGCGCTGGCCCGGTACGTGCTGCTGTCCGGGCATCGCTGGCTGGCCGGCTCCGCGTCGGTGTCGCTGGCCGACGGTCCGGACCTGGCCACGACGGCCTGGACCCGGGCCGCCGAGCATCTGTCGCCGCCGGAGCTGCGGGTGCGGCCTTACCAGCCGTGGACGCCACCAGGTCCGCCTTCGTGTCAGCCGCCACTTCCGCCGCTGCTCCAGGGCTACCTGCGGCTCGGCGCCTGGGTGTGCGGGCCACCGGCCCACGACCCGGACTTCGGCACCGCGGATCTGTTCGTGCTGCTGTCCATGGACCGGGTGCATCCGCGGTACCTGGAGTTCTTCCTGGCGGCGCGGGGATGACCGCCTGGCTGCCTGTCTCGCCGTGCACCCCGCGCTGCGCGACTTCTCCGACGCCGCCGGTGTCTCCGGCCCGAGCGGCCGTCCGGGCGGTCAAATCCCTCGGCCCGATCGTGCGCCGTGACGCCGCCGGCCTGCTCAGGGCCTTGGGCGTGCGGCTGACGTCCACCGTGGACCGGCTTAGCGCCGATCGCGGCACGCTGGTCGTGGCCAATCACGTGTCCTGGCTGGATATTCCGGCGCTGCTGGCGGTCGAGCCGTTGCGGCTGCTGGCCAAGCGCGAGGTGGGGGACTGGCCGCTGATCGGGGGCATGGCCCGGCGAAGCGGGACGATCTTCATCGAACGTGACAACATACGTTCACTGCCCGTTACTGTCGCCCGGCTCGCGCACGCCTTACGTTCGGGGTGTTCCGTTCTCGTCTTCCCGGAGGGAACCACCTGGTGTGGCAGGGAAATGGGGGTGTTCCGGCGGGCCGCGTTCCAGGCCGCGCTGGACGCTGACGCGCCGGTCCGTCCGGTGACGATCAGTTACAGCGCGCCGATCGCGGCCTACGTCGGGGACGACACTCTGGTCGCCTCTCTGGCCCGGGTCGCCCGTGCCGGCGGCCTTCGCGTGCGCGTCACCGCACATCCCTTGGTGCACGGCGCCGACCGCCGGGAGCTGGCCGCGGCGGCAAGGCGGTCGATCGATGCTTGATCTCGTCCGGGAACTCGCGAACTCCCCGTGGCTGTGGACCGCCGTCTTCTTCATCGCCGCCCTCGACGCCCTGCTGCCGTTCATGCCCAGCGAGACCACGGTCGTGCTGGTCGGCGTCCTCATCGCGCCCAGCGTCACCGGCCTCGGCCAGCTCGTGCTGGTCGCCGCGGCCGGCGCCTTCGCCGGCGACGTCGCCGCGTTCTACTTGGGCCGGTCCACCGGCAACGCCGTGCTCACCCGCCTGATGCGCCGCGAGCGCGGCATCCAGGCCCGGGAATGGGCCCAGCGCCAACTGGAAAGTCGCGGACGGTTACTGATCGTCTTCGGCCGCTACGTGCCCGGCGGCCGCGCCGCCACCCTGGCCACCGCCGGCGCCCTCGGCTTCTCCCCGTCCTGGTTCCTGCCCGCGGAAGCGGTCGGCGTCCTGCTGTGGGGCACCCAGGCCGCACTCATCGGATTCATCGGCGGCAGCACGTTCCAGGACCAGCCGCTGATCGGCATGACCTTCTCTTATGGGTTTGTCGTCCTTGTCGTGATCGGTTCCGCTATCGCCCATCGCATTCGCCACTCCCGGCATATACTGCGGAGTCGGCGTTGAACGGGGGTTCATGGCTGCTGAGTTCGACTTTCGGGTGCTCGGCCCGCTTGAGGTCAGACACAACGGCACGTTGGTGACGGTCGGGGCCGCCCGCCAGCGCACCCTACTCGCGGCCCTGCTCATGCGGGCCAACCAGGTCGTTTCCCTCGACGAGCTGGTCCGCAACGTGTGGGAGGAACACCCCACCGCCGGCGCCCGCACCACCGTGCAGAACTACGTGATGCGCCTGCGCAACGCCTTGCGCGGCGCCGCCGGCACTTCGCCGATCGTCACCGCGTCCGACGGTTACCTGATCTCCGTCAGCGAGTCCGAATTGGACGTTTGGCGATTCCGCGAACTCGTCGCCGATGCCCGCCGCGCCGATCCCGAATCGGCGACCAAGCTGCTCACCGACGCCCTTTCCCTGTGGCGCGGCGACGCGCTGGCCGACGTGCAGTCAGAGACCCTGCGCCGGGAATTCGCCCCTCGCCTGACCGAGCAGTTGCTGTCCGCCATCGAGCTGCACATCGACGTCGAACTCGACCTGGCCCGCCACGCCGCCGCCATCGGCGAGCTGCGCGACCTCACCCTCCGCCATCCGCTGCGGGAGCGGTTCTGGGCCCAGCTCATCACCGCCCTCTACCGCTCCGGCCGCCAGGCCGAAGCCCTCCAGGCCTTCACCGACGTCCGCACCGTCCTGGCCGACGAGCTCGGCATCGACCCCGGTCCCGAGCTGCAGGAGCTGCACCGCCAGGTCCTGACCGGCGACCCCGCGCTGGCCAGGATCGCCATCCGCCAGCCGCTCGTGCGGCAACTCCCGCCGCCCGTCGGCGGCTTCGTCGGCCGCGCCGCCGAGCTCGAGGCCCTGGACCAGCTGCTCGACCGCCGTCCCGGTGTCGCGGTCGTGTCGGCCGGCGGCGGCTTCGGCAAAACGTCCCTGGTGCTGCGCTGGGCGCACGACCACGTCGACCGGTTCCCGGACGGCCAGCTGTTCGTGAACCTGCGCGGCTTCGATCCCTCCGGCCCCTCCATGCAGCCGACCTCCGCGCTGCGGGCCTTTCTGGAAGCGCTCGGCGTGCCGTCGGCGTCGATTCCCAGCGAGCTGGACGCGCAGACCGCGCTCTACCGGAGCCTGGTCGCGGACAAGCGGATGCTACTTGTGCTGGACAACGCGTTGGACTCGACGCACGTGGCGCCGCTGCTGCCCGGCAGTCCGACCTGCACCGTGTTGGTGACCAGCCGCAACCAGCTCGGCGGCCTGATGACCACGCAGCAGGCGATGCTGATCGCCCTCGACGTGCTCGGCGACCAGGAGGCACGCGACCTGCTCGCCGCCCACCTCGGCGCGACGCGGGTGGCCGCCGAGCCGGCAGCGGTCGACGAGATCGTCGACCGCTGCGCGAGCCTGCCGCTGGCGCTGAGCATCGTTGCCGCGCGGGCCGCGGGCCATCCCGGCTTCCCGCTGTCCACACTGGCCGACGAGCTCGCCGAGGCCCCGGCTGGACGCGCTCGACGCCGGGGAGTTGACCGCCAACCTGCGCGCGGTGTTCTCCTGTTCCTACAACGCGCTCGGCAGCCCGGCGGCGGAGGTGTTCGGCCTGCTCGGGCTGGCTCCCGGCCCGGACATCGGACTGGCCGCGGCCGCCTCGCTGACCGGCCTGGCCCCGGCCAGGACCCGGACCCTGCTGCGGGAGCTGGAGAACTCGCATCTGGTCAACCAGCACGCGCCCGGCCGCTACCGGATGCACGACCTGGTCCGGCTCTACGCGGCCGAGCGGGGCCTGCCGGGCCCGGTGCGCGAGGCGGCCCTGACCCGGCTCGTCGACTACTACCTGCACACGGCGTACGCCGGTGAGATCCAGTTCCTTGGCCACCGCCGGCCGATCGAAATGCCCCAGCCGGCCAACGGCACCCGGCCCGAGGTGTTCACCGACCAGGCTGCCGCGCTGGCCTGGTTTGCCGCCGAGCACACCAACATCCTGCTGGTCCAACGGCTGGCCGCCGAGCGTTTGTGGGATCGGGCAGTATACGCCATGGCCTGGTCGCTGTCGACCTACCACTGGCGCCGCGGCGAGACCCGCTACGACATCATGGTGTGGCAGCTCGGTCTGCCGGCGGCGCAGTCGCTCGGCGCGCCGGTGGCGACGGCCCACCGGCTCTACGGCCGGGCGCTGATCCGGGCCGGCCTGCTCGATGACGCGCTGGACCAGCTCCAGCAGGCCAAGCGTCGGGTCGCCGACGACGACATCGCCGAACGGGCGCAGATCGACCACACCATGGCCTGGCTGTGGGAGAACCGCGGCGACGACCGGGCGGCGCTCAAGCACGCGCAGCGGGGGTTGGAGCTGTTCGCCGCCGCGGGCGATCCACTCGACGAGGCCAGGGCGTACAACGCGGTCGGCTGGTACCAGGCCCGGCTCGGCGATTTCGAGGCGGCGCTGGCCAACTGCACTCGGGCACTGGAGATGACCAGGGAGCAGGATCGGGCCGGGCAGTACGGCGTGCTCGACAGCCTGGGCTTCATCGCCCGCGGCCTCGGCCGCTACGACGAGGCGCTGGACTGCTACGACCAGGCGCTGGCGCTCAACCACGAGCTCGGCAACATCTACCTCCAGGCCGACATCATGTCCGGCATCGGCGCTGTGCGAGCCGACATCGGCGACCCGGCGGCGGCCCGACAGGCCTGGGGGCAGGCCATCGAGCTCTATCGGGCGCAACACCGCCAGAACGACGTCGAGCGCGTCCACCGGCTGCGGGCAGCGCTAGACGAAGACTGTCACGGACTCATCC